>NZ_JBFTQB010000447.1:0-5053 GCF_056398785.1 Paenibacillus sp. 01T422
GGGTATCGATACCTTGCCGCAGCGTTTCTATTTGCACCATGATTTCTTTGTAATTCGATTCGTAGGTTTGAAGTGCAGACTTTAGAAAGGCAGGGTCATTCTGATAAAAGAAAGGAATTGCCGCTTGGATTAAATCATTCCCGCCAGCTGTAATCGTTATGATATCCGCTTCCTGGATACCCTTCTGAATTTGCGGATCGGAATCGAGCGTTTGGAGCAATTCGCTAGTCGTAGCACCGTTCGTACCCGCTTGGATTAATTGAACAGGAACGTTAAGCCACTGCTCTACCTTCATCTTAAAGCTGTACACGAATCCGCGACCTTCCGGTGCACCAAAACCAACGGTTAGTGAATCGCCAAATGCCAAATAGTTAATCGTTTTATCCATGCTATCCTCTCCCTAAAGCCTGACGTAGGATAGTATATGCGTCAGCGCCCAGTTTGGGAAGGGACACTCTCACCAGATGTAAGGCAAGATTTTTTATACGTTTACATGCCCCTGAACAAAATTTTCGATTTGCGCTTTTTCCGCGTACGTGAATTGAAACTCGCAATCGCAGCCCTCGTCATGAAGCACCATTTGAACAATGTCTCCCTCCAAATTGCAAATCACAAGAATAGATGGATCGATAAGATCCTCCGGAAACGTCTCACCAGCTTCCAGATGCATCCTTAGATACATGTCGCGCCATTGTCCACGTACTTCCGATTCAATAAAAGATAATGTAAATTTGTGTTCAACGTGCTCTGCGCCATATTTCATCATCCGATTATTCCCCCATAACATAATTTTCTCTGTAAGCAGATCTTTTCTATATGAACTTCGTTCACTTATTGTAACTCAGAGCTCCTGAAAGTGGTAGTTTGCGCCTCTTTATACTACAATAAAGAAAGTAATAAGATAAAGGAGCCTTCTCACTTATGAAATCAACCATCACACAAACCATTGACAATAACGCGGATAGATTCAAAGCAATTTCCAGCTTTATCGGAGCGAATCCGGAGCTCGGACATGAAGAGTTTCAGGCTTCCGCTCGTTTAACGGAAGAGCTGGAACATCACGGTTTCCATGTTGAGCGTGGCGTATTAGATATTCCAACAGCTTTCATAGCCACCTATGATTCCGGAAAAGCAKGACCTGTCGTTGGCTTCTTAGCAGAGTATGACGCTTTACCGGATCTGGGACATGCCTGCGGACATCACTTGATCTGCATGATGAGCATTGGTGCAGCGATCGGGCTGAAGTCTGTTCTGGCCGAAACAGGCGGCAGTATTCGTCTGTATGGAACTCCGGCCGAGGAAACCAAAGGTGCAAAAGTGCCCATGGCCGAAGCAGGACTCTTCCGCGACGTGGACATCGCCTTGATGGCGCATCCTTATTACACCTACGAAAAATCGGGTGAATCCCTGGCAATGGATGCGATTCAGTACGAATTTTTCGGCCGTTCCGCGCATGCCGCGGCACAGCCTTATGAAGGCGTTAACGCGCTGGATGCGGTGCTCCAGCTTTTCAATTCCATCAATGCGCTGCGCCAGCAGATGAAATCCGACGCGCGCATTCACGGCATTATTAGCGAAGGCGGCAAGGCGCCTAACATTATCCCTGACTATGCCGTCGCTCAATTCTATGTCCGGTCAGCGACTCGTACCTATACGGATGAGCTCGTCCAGAAAGTGCTCCACTGCGCGGAGGGCGCTGCTTTACAAACAGGCTGCACACTCAAAACGTCCTTCTACGAATATTCGTATGACGAGCTGCGCACGAACGAAACGTTATCCCAAGTGTTCTCGGATCAACTTAATGAAATGGGCATCGATCCGAAGGACATTGAAATCGGCAAGGACCACGGCTCGCTTGATCTGGGCAATGTATCGATTCAATGTCCAACGATTCACCCCTTCGTCAAGGTCGTTGGCCAGAAGCATATGCTGCATACCAAAGAGTTCCGCGATCTAGCGCTGCAAGAGCCTGCTCTGGACGCTATGATTTTCACAGCCAAAGCGCTTGCTAACACAGCTTATGAAGTCCTATGCCGCCCAGAACTACTGCAAAAAATCAAAAATGAGTTTGCCTCTACAACGAAATAAGACAGAAAAAGGGGTTGTCACAACAGGACTTGAAAGTCCTGAGGGACAGCCCCTTTTTACGTGTTCCAGCGGTACGCTCCAATTAGCCTCAGCAGCTGAAATAGATGGAATAACTGCCGTTAATCTTAGTTGCACAGTAGCAGCGAATGAAATAGCGGCGGAAACCCCAGCTAAATCGTCGAGAGCTGGACGAAATCCGCTAAAATGAGTGAAATTAGCAGTATCAATTCCAGTTATTTGGCATAAAACGGGTTTGTGAGACAAAATAGCAGGAGCAATCGGAGTTAATTACAAGTAACCCCTCCACTCCGTGCACAGTTCCAGCGGTTTGCTCCAATTAGCCACCTCAAGTGAAAGGCTAAGCCGCCATCGCGTCAACCGCCGCAGGAATAATGGTCTGCACGGGTTTACGCCGTAACACCTGAAGCTGCAGTTGTTGCCATTGCCTCCCTGTAGCTCTTCTCCGCCTTTTCTTTACGCTCTTCGAGCTGAGCCAGAATGGCGTAAAACATAGCCATCCCAATGACCCCGCTAATCGCAATGAGCGTTGCCATTATCCAAGATGGCATCCAGCCACCAAGGATCACACCAATACCTCCGAGCAGTGTTGCTCCTTTGTACACCATCCCGAAGAGAGCCATGTACGAGCTTCTTGCATGGTCAGGTGCAATGTTACCTAAGTACGCCTGTTTAATCGGCACATACATTAGTTCGCCAACGGTTGCAATGAACATCGAAAGCAGCAGCAGCCCAGGTTGATTGCTATAAGCTAAATAGCTATAACCCAGAATGTAACAAGCATAGCCGACAAACAGCACTTTGCTATCTGAGAACCGCCGCATCAAAACTCCCATGAGCACGGAAAGCACAACAACGAGTACGGTATTTTCCGTGCGGATAAAACCTAACATTTTGAGACCATCTACCGTCCAGGATGACTCCATCCAAGGGATGAACGGAGCAGATACCATCTCTTTTTCCAATCGGACACCGACATAATTCCCTAGATGAAACTCGACAGAGACCAACAATAAAGACGCGACTGTGAAGATCATGAAAGTTTTATCATACAGCACCAGCTTGTAATTGGACCATATGGACGTCTTTCCTTGAAGGCTGCCCCCCGCTCCACCACGATCAGATAGCGGTTTCGGCTCATAGACCTCATGAATAAAGAAATAAGTAATAATTAGCGATATCAAACCAATGACCGATAAGCCAATGAACAACTCAAACAAGTAGGATTTGAATAAGAACGCCCCTGCTATACCAGCGATCGCAAAAGATAAGTTGTTCATCCAGTACATAATGGCATACATGTATTTACGAATATCAGGAGCTGTAACGTCGAGCAACATCGCATCATTCGCGGGTCCATGAACACCCCAAAACATGCTCACCAAAATCATCAGTGCAAACGTCATCCACGGTGACGACAGCCATGGCGAATTAGACAAAGCCATGCCTAGAAAGCAGAACATCCAACCGATCTCTGCTGTCAGCATCAGCTTTTTACGACCAATTCGATCCGCATAATAACCGCCTACAATACCCGCGATGACACCCGCTAGAATACCGAAAATGACAACAAGTCCAGCGCTCGTATCACCTAATTTACCAGAGAAGTAAATGGACATGAAGGGAAGCACCATGTTGTTCGCGGTACCGGAAATGAATGAAAGGCCGATTCTTAATTTAACATTACGATGAAAATCGCGAAATCTCACGTTATCCCTCCAAGTGGAAAAACAAATCTGCCGAGCCTCGTATTTTACCTTCGTTCAATTAATACTTAAAAATTATTTTTTCTCGTTACTGCGTAAAAACAAGCCAACCCCGACTAACAACAGACATCCCGCCAAAAGCTGGATCGTAGTAATCTTTTCGCCAAGTAAAAAATAAGCCAATATAGACGCACCAAGCGGTTCGCCCAAGACAGTCATCGACACCGAAGAAGCCTTCATATACTTGAGCAGCCAGTTAAATACATAATGACCGAAGACCGTTGGGATGATTGCAAGCAGCAGGAAAACGCCCCACTCTTTCGCTGGATAAGCTGTGAATGAGGTTCCCGTAATTACGTTCGTGACAGCAAGTACGAGCCCAGCGAACAGGAAAACAAAAAAGCTGTACACGAAAGCGGAGATTCGCTCTCTCAAGCCTTTGCCCCAAAGCATGTGAAGTGCAACCGCCACGGTTCCAATGAGGGATAAAAAGTCACCTTTCAATGCTGCTCCTGAGAATTGAAAGTCGCCCCATCCAATACATATAGCACCAACTATAGCCACACACATCGCCATTACAGCTGCTCGATTCGTTCTTTGCCCATAGATCAGAAACGCCCCGACTAGAACAAAAATAKGCTCTAATGTGAGAATCGCCGTCGAACTTGCAACCGTCGTAAATCGAAGGGAATCCATCCAGAATAGAAAATGCAAGCCAAGCGCGATACCGGATGCCGCTGTTCGCATCCAATCTCTTAGGCGAATTCTAGTAATCTCTGACCGATAACTCCATAGAAACGGCAGCATTAATACATTCGTCATCAACAAACGATACATAGCCGTGACAGCGGCAGGTGCATCAGACCATCTAACAAAAATAGCTGAAAATGAGATCGCGATAATGCCGATTAACAAAAAAACAGGAATTGGTACTCTCGTTTTATTCATTGCATTCATCTTACAAAACTCCTTGCTGCGTAGTTACCTTGTAGTTGCCAAATACCAAATCATTATATAGGAGGATGCCTGGATTGCCAATCTTTTTTAGACATTGTTCAATTATTGACAGTCGAGAAATCGCTTTAGATTCACTGCGAATATTACAATTTCTAAAAAATACAGCCTATTACATCAATGAAATAAAAATATACAGTAGATATAAAAAAAAAGTTACCTTATTTTGTAGTTGTAAGCGAGTTATAACTTTTTTAAAGATTCTAGTTAAACAAAAGGGTTGGAGG
>NZ_JBFTQB010000448.1:0-7777 GCF_056398785.1 Paenibacillus sp. 01T422
TACTGATCAGTGGTGTGATTCCCCTCTTCTTGTTAATCTGGCAATCCTTCATGCTGGAAAATGGGAATTACAGTTTGTCGAATCTGACGCTGCACTACTGGGTCGGTGAGGCGAAGCCGCAGCTGGCCAACGGATTAGCGGGGATTCTGAGAAGCGACCAGATCTGGAAGGCGCTTGCCAATTCTTTGAAAATTTCCTTGATGACGGCCTGCGTAACCGGCTTGATCGGACTATTGCTAGGGTATGTCATCGCCAGAAGAAGAACATTATGGCTGACCAGAGCCATTGAACAATTGTCATTCCTGCCTTATCTGATCCCGGGGATCTCGCTCGCCTCCATCTTCTTGGTTATGTTCGCAAAACCGCATCCACCCATCCCGGCTCTATATGGAACCTTGAGCATCGTAGTACTGATCAGTGTAGTGAATGAATTGCCATTCGCTACTCGGGCCGGAACTAGCTCCATGCTCCAGATCAGCGGGGAGCTGGAAGAGGCGGCAACTATTCAGGGGGCTTCCTGGTTTCAACGTTTTAGAAAAATCATCATCCCGATTAGCCGCAAAAGCTTAGTTAGCGTATTCCTAATCTCCTTTATCGGCACCATGAAGGAAATGGAATTGATTATTATGTTGATCACGCCAAAGACAAGCACGTTGACCACGTTAACGTTCAGTTATGCCGAGAAAGGTTATCCGCAATATTCGGCTGCCAGCGTGTTGTTGATTATTGCGATTATCTTAGGATTTTACTTCATGGCGGTCAAATGGTTCAAAGCTGATATGACGAAGGGAATAGGGGGTTAAGATGAGTAGAATCGAGTTAAAGCAAATCCGTAAGTCCATTAACAATCAACCTATTCTGAACAACCTGGACCTCGTCATTGAGGAAGGAGACTTTATGACCTTGCTCGGTCCTTCCGGTTGTGGGAAAACGACTACGTTACGCCTGATTAGCGGGCTCGAGAATCCGCAGTCGGGAATTATCACCATTGGCGATCGAACCGTCGTCGATTGCAGCACCCATCATTACGTTCATGCGTCGAAGCGGGGACTCAATCTTGTCTTCCAGAACTACGCTTTGTGGCCGCATATGACAGTTTATGAGAATGTGGCCTTCGGGCTCAAGCTGCACAAGATCCCGAAGGACGCGATCAGAACACGAGTAGAGAAGGCGCTGGACAAGCTGAAAATCATTCATCTGCTCGATCGGTATCCCTCCGAGCTATCTGGCGGTCAGCAGCAGCGAGTAGCGATTGCGAGGGCGATTGTGACCGAGCCGGGTATCCTGCTGCTGGATGAGCCGTTATCTAATCTCGATGCCAAGTTGAGATTGGAGATGAGAGCTGAGTTGAAACGGCTCCATGAAGAGCTGAACACGACGATCGTGTATGTGACCCATGATCAAGTCGAGGCTTTGACGATGTCTACGAAAATCGCCGTGTTTTTCGAGGGCGCTTTGGTTCAGGTAGACGAGCCGCATCGCATTTACCGCTATCCCGCTGAGCTGCGAGTTGCCGATTTTATAGGAAATCCCATGTTAAATTTCATCGAGGCAGTAAGCACATATCAAGCTGGCAGCTTGCGTGTGGATTCGAAGCTGGGGACGATGCAGCTTGCATCTCGTCAAGCTTATGCAGGCAAGGTAGTGCTCGCCATTTATCCGGAGGATATCAAGGTAGTTTCCGAACCCGTCGAGGGAGGGATCTCATGCACGATAAGCTCCGTTCTCCCCGCAGGCGCAGAGACGTTAGTCCAGCTTGTCACCAGCCAAGGGTTAGACATGCTAATGAAGGCAACAGGAGAGAATGAATTTCGAAAAGGCGATCAGGTTTGGATGACGTTGGCATTAGCGAAAGTAAATATATATGAAAAAGAGACGGGCAGGCTTATTGCCCGCACTTAAGGAGGCATTTATTCATGAAACATGGAATCCGTTCGAGCAAAAGCTGGATTGTGTTATCCCTCACCCTAGGTTTGTCTCTGACAACTGCGGCCTGTGGTACCGCTCCCAAAACAACGGTCGAGCAGGGCAGTTCAACCGCTGTGCAAACGACTGCCCCTACACCAACGCCAAGCGTGGAAACCGATGCTGAATTGTRCGAGAAGGCGAAGCAGGAAGGGAAAGTCACAGTCTATACGGCGTCAACTGGGGTAACGAATCAAGCGAAGGCCACGTTCGAGAAGCAATATCCCGGTGTCCAGGTCGAAGTATTCAGTTTGGGCACGCAAGCCTTAATGGATAAAGTCGTTCAAGAGCAGAAAGCGGGTATTTACAACGCGGATTTCATCCTGATCAAAGAAAATGGCGGTGCTATCAAACATGAGATGGTGGATAGCGGAGCGTTCGTGCCTTTTATCCCGGCAGATATCGCCAGCAAATTGGCAGAGCCTTATAACAAGGCTATGGGATATGTGAGCTTTCTGCAATTCAAGTCAATTTTGTACAATACAGACGTCTTCCAAACTTCGCCTATTACAAATTGGTGGGATCTCACCACGCCGGAATGGAAAGGCCGTGTGTTGATGATCGATCCAGCCAAAGGGGGACCGCAGTTGGATTTCATAACGTAGCGATAGGGAACAGTGATGATCTGCAAACGGTGAAACAGAAGAAATATGCGGCGACCATGACGTATCAGATCAACCCCCGACTCTCGGTTGTTAATCCGGCTTATTTATTCTTGGGGAAAAATGCGACCCATCCGAACGCGGCCAAATTATTGCTACGTTGGATGGCAGGCGGAGCCGACGGGCAAGCGGAAGGACTAAAAGCTTTTGTTCAAGAGGGAGCATGGCTGGTTAGAACGGATGTTAAACAGAATAATCCAGTGGAGCTGGATCAAGTGAAGTTGTGGCCTTATGACTCGGAAGCCTTCTATCAAGCCTCGCCAAAGGTATCCGAGTTTTGGTTGAAACAGCAATAAAACAGAGGGGGCATCTTAGATGACAGAAGCTTTAAAGTTTAGACCCGACGGGACGTTTAAGATTGTGCATTTGACCGATTTTCATTGGAGGAACGGAGACGAGAGAGATCAGCGGACGCAAGCCTTTATCGAGGAAGTGATCGTACAAGAAACACCTGATCTGATTGTTATAACGGGAGACCTTGTTCACAAACTGGAAACAGAAGACCCCCTTCATGCTTTCGAAAGCGCCTTAGCTTCGGTGACAGCAAGCGGAATTCCTTGGGCTTTTGTATTTGGCAATCACGATTGGGAAATTGATATCGATATCGAGCGTTTGGCGGAGTTGCTGGGGCACCTTCCGAATAGTCTCTTCGTATCCGGGCCATCTTCCATTCAAGGGGTATCCAACTATATGCTTGGCATCCATGGCAGTCAAACGGAACAGGTGGAAGCGATTCTCTATATGCTGGATTCCGGTGCCAAAACGAAGCTGCCGTTCGGGGGATCCGCCTGGATTCACCGGAATCAGATCGCTTGGTATCTCGAACAGTCCAGCCGATGGACCAACACGAACAAGGGCCTGCCGCTTCCTGCTTTGGCTTTCTTTCATATTCCTCTTCCGGAGTATAACGAGATCTGGGATTTCAAAACTTGTTACGGGACTAAGAACTCCAACGTATCTTGTCCCAAAATCAATTCGGGATTTTTCTCGGCTATGGTGGAAATGGGCGATGTGATGGGGACATTTGTCGGACATAACCATCATAATGATTTCTTCGGAGACTTGCACGGCATACGGCTCTGCTATTCCAGGGTAAGCGGGTATGGAAAGGGACGGGAGGATTTTGCCCGAGGGGCGAGAGTCATCATGCTGAAAGAAGGGGAGCGAGGCTTCGACACCTACCAGCGCTTGGACGATGGGACCGTTCTGACTCATCCACCTGTGCACCACGCTGCTTACATGGATCCGTTTGGCAAGCGAAATGATCTGACCTTGCCCACACCAAAGCGTATTGTGGACGTCGATAGTCTGGATGAGCTGCCCAAGCGGTTTCGGATGAGCACGGATCCGCTTCGCGATGGAGACACCATCCTTCCTGACCTTAGCGGATTCCGGGAATTGAACGCATCGGCTAGTGGACAATTTTCCCTTAATGGGTTACGAGCCATGAAGAAGCGAATCGGCGACTGGCCGATCGTTATTGTCGACATGCGCCAAGAATGTCATGGCTTCGTTGATGGCAAGGCGATTAGCTGGTACGCGCCAAATAACGCGATGAATAAAGGGATATCCCGCGAGGATGTTTTGCTCAGAGAGGGTCGCCTGCTAGCGGAACTGAACAACTTGCCCATCATAGAATTCGAGCAATTTGAAGGGAAATCTATAGACGTTGAACCGGTACGGAATGACAAGTCGGTTCTTTCGGAAGGTGAGCTTGTTAGGCGCGAAGGTATGGACTATGCCCGGTTCTTGGTAACTGATCATCACCGGCCGCTGGATCCGGTCGTCGATGAATTCGTGGCATTCTTCGACGCACTTCCGGAGGGAGTGTGGCTCCATTTCCATTGCCGTGGCGGCGTGGGACGAGCTACTACTTTCATTCTGCTTTATGACATGCTTCGCCATGGCGGCAAGATTAGTTTGGATGACTACCTGAACCGTCACCGCCGGATAGGCGGGCGGGACATGAGCGATTCTAATCCCGCTGACAGCTATAAGTACGGGCCTGCCATGGATAGGTTGGATTTCATTCGCCGGTTCTATGAGTATGCATCGGCTGTTCATGGGGAATCTGTTAGGATTCCTTGGTCCGTGTGGAATAGAAAATGAGTTATGAGATACCGCATTGCCCTTATGGGGGATGCGGTATTTTTTCTTTTTTGCTCTACCACTGACCTCATAGTTGCCAACGATTTGCTCTTCCCAGTATATCTGTTTCACTACCTGAAAGTTTAGAGCAAGCTGCTCCAGTCGTTAAAAGCGTAAGGGAAATACGGTCACACTTTAGATGACAGCCCGGATGATAAATTCGAATGGAAGCTCATGTCGATGGAAGAGATGATTGATCTGGTGATGAGATAGTTGAAAATCGCATAATTTTAATGTGACAGGTATTGCTTTATTAATTCACTAATAAGGAGAGCGCCTAAATGGAAAAAGGTGAAAATGTAAGAAAAGCAATCAAATACGGAGTCGGCGGAGTTGCTATACTTCTTATAACATTATCTGCGTTTAGTACAGTAGAGAATGGCCATGTTGGATTTAGAAAAACATTAGGTAGTGTTAGTCCAACAGTGCTTGAGCCGGGGCCTCATTGGAAATGGCCGTTCATTTCAAGTATTGTAGAAGTCAATACTCAAGTGGCTAAATCAGAATCTGATGCAGCGGCGTCATCCAAAGATTTACAACCTGTACATAGTCATGTAGCTGTTAACTATACGATTCCAAAAGGACTAGCGTACAAGTTGCTTCATGACGTTGGTTTAGACTTTGACTCTAAAGTAATCAGTCCTCACGTGCAGGAAATATTTAAAGAGGTTACTGCAAAGTACAGTGCAGAAGAGTTAATCTCAAAACGTGAGCGTGTAGCATTAGAAACAAACGAGTTATTAAAGAAATCCCTGGAGGCTTATAACATTCAAGTAGGGGATATCTCAATTGTTAACTTCACTTTCTCCGATGCATTCAATCAATCTATTGAGCAGAAACAAATTGCAGCTCAAAATGCAATGAAAGCTCAGAACGATTTAGATAAAGCTAAGATCGATGCTCAACAAAACGTAGTAAAAGCAGAAGCAGATGCTACAGCCGCGAAAGCAAAAGCGGATGCAGATCTATATGTAGCTCAACAAAAAGCAAAGGGTAACCTAGAGCTTGCAAAGTCAATTACTGTTGACTTGGTAGATTATAAATTCCTTGAAACGTGGAAAGGCGATGTTCCTAATGCTTGGGGCAATGGATCTTTGATAAACATGTTACCGAGCAAAACACCAGTACCTGATGGAAAATGAGAAAGGTGTTCTGGGTAAAGAGAGAGTCCAAGGATGGCGAATTTGGATATTAAGTGAGATAATGCATCTAAGAAGAACGGAGGAATAAAGAGATAAATGGAAAACTCAAACAAAGTGGTATCAATATCGTGCCGCGATTGTGACGTAGAAGGTTACATTGAAAATATTGAACAAAGCGAAGTATCCTATTGTCCCAAATGTGGAAGCAAAAATATAACTGTCCTCGATAACAAGAAGTCGCTCAAATGAGCGGCTTTTTCTTTTTCCTTGATCATGAAAATGAAAATTAGACCTACAGCTTTCTAGGGCTGTAAGTCCAATTCTCTTTATGCTCTAACAGTGGGGTGGTCTTTAGAATAACGAAGGAAGATTAAATCAAGCTTAAGGTTAGATAATTATTGCGTGAAAGAAACCCACCAATGGTGGACTAATAATATGGTGCCTAAGGGATGTATGAATCCTTATTTAAATAGCTGACGAAGCAAACTCGACGAGGACAAGCCTAGCGGTAGATTCAGACGCCGTGSTCCTRCACTCRAAGCAAAGCTRCGAAGTYTAGTCATCTGTTCCGTCCGCGCGGGCGAACCCAGCGGGGTTCTCTCCCCATGGCTCCATACAAAAAACCGCGATCCCGAAGGACCGCGGTTCTTTTATTATGGAGCCTAGGGGGATGTATGAATCCCGATTTAAATGGCTGACGAAGCAAATTCGACGAAGCCAAGCTTAGCGGTAGATTCAGACGCCGTGCTCCTACACTTGAAGCAAAGCTACGAAGTCTACCATCCGTTCCGTCCGCGCGGGCGAACCCTGAGGGGTTCTCCCCCCATGGCTCCAAAAAAAGAAGCACCACAACCAGAATGGTTGTGATGCTTCTTTTTCTATGGAGCCTAGGGGGATCGAACCCCTGACCTCATCGCTGCCAGCGATGCGCTCTCCCAGCTGAGCTAAGGCCCCTCAAATAACGTCGACTTTTCGTATTATACATGAAATATATGAAGCAGGCAAGCCCTTTGTGCAGATAATTCATATTGTCTTTTGTGCCTGCGAAGTTTCTGTTGCAAACGGTGCCAAACGTTGTTTTCATTCACATTTTCATGCTAACCTAGTAACAGAAACTAGTTGATCGTGTAGGAGTGACGAAAGAGTGTCAAACGGGGTCTTATATTGGGTTTACTTGGGAATAGCTTTTGTGTTGCCGTTTGTAATCGGTGTGTGGTTAATGCGGAAAACGAATCGGCTGGGATTCTCTTTTTGGATAACGACAGCCTTAAATATGATATTGACTTTGGCTGCAGCATTCTGGTGGAAATCAGTAACGGAGGATCCGTTCCGCATGATGTTTGGGATGGCGTTCTATGGGGTGTCGGCGGTGAATTTGATGGTCATCGAGTTTTTTGCGTTATTTAGCATTCGCAAGAAAATGAATTCGTAGAGGGATGGTTTCTTCATGACACGAACTTCTTCCAAAGTTTACTTTTATATGTTTGCAATTGCTGCCGTCCTATGGATGGCCGGTTTTGTATGCGGTGACCGATGAATGGCATCAAACGTTCATTGAAGGTCGTACAGGTCATGCGATTGACGTGGTCGTCGATTCAATAGGAGCACTATTGGCTGTTCTTCTGGTACTGGCGGTTCTCGGGATCCGTGCTGCGATTAGACGAAGAAGAACAAACTTGTAATCATCATATACACTTTTCTTTTTTTGATGGACTTGAATTTCCAAAGCTCGCGAGCTTCGACTTCCAATTCGTGCTGCTGCCATTGCATTAATTTCTCAGATACATATAAGTTGGATGGTTGCATGATTCGTTTCACCTTCCTTTCTTTTCCTGTTAGATCCAGTTTACATCTAGAATA
>NZ_JBFTQB010000449.1:0-5037 GCF_056398785.1 Paenibacillus sp. 01T422
GAGCAGCCCAGATAACGGTAGATTTTCCATCTATCTCAGCTGAACCAGCCGAATGGAGCGTCCCCTTGCAATAGCACAGTTGAGTAGATGGATTACTTTACAATAACGCCGATTTCTCCTGCTAATTCCTCATAAATAGAACTCCTACTCATAAGCTATATACATACTTACAGATCGGATGTGACCTGTTATGGATTCCTACACGGCACAAACTGGCGATACTTTAAAAAGTATCGCCTATCGGATGCATCTAGATATACAAAAACTACTATCTCTCAATCCCCACATTCAAAATCCCGATACTTACATAGCTGGTCAGACGGTGAATTTAAAACGAATGATTCATATCCCCATCGCTACACCTCAGCCTCCCGAAACTGATCTTAAACAGTGGATTCCTCTAACTTCACTAGAAGAAATGTCACAAACTGAATACGACGTGCTTATCGTTGGTGCGGGTGCAGGAGGTCCTGCTGTCCTATGGAGATTATGCCAGCAATGGGGACTAAATGGTAAACGGATTGGCATCGTCGAGAGAGGCGATCTCTTGATCCCCACGCACAGTATGAATATTCCTACACTAAATGCATCGCGCAAACGGGATTTTTACAAAAATATATCGTATCCGCTAGGCAAATCCCAACCCGAATACCCAGGAGCATCRCAAGTTTTTGCGCTAGGAGGTAAAACCTTATTCTGGTCAACGGCTTCACCTCGCATGCACCCCGTCGACATGAAGGAATGGCCGATTTCTTACGAAGAATTAACCCCGTACTATAACATTGCTGAGCGGATAATGAATATTTCAAAAGGATATACACAAGATTCCACGATTACTACGATGATGCTCGAAATCCTTAGAGGCAGCGGTTTTCCAGAGGTTACCGAGCTCCCGACAGCAATTGATCTTACGGCAACGAAGTTCGGCCAGGTCCATTCCAACGCTTTGTTCAGCTCCATTGCCTTTCTGGGTTCAGCCTTAAATCAGAGACCATTTGATTTAGCTGTTAATGCCAGGGCTGTTCAAATTTTGTCCGAAAATGGAAGCGCAACTGGATTGCAGGTCATGTCTCCCGATAAGAAATCTTATTTCATCAAAGCAAAAACCATTGTCGTGTCGGCAAGCACTTGGGAAACACCGCGCCTTCTCTTATATTCCGGCATTCCAGGAAAAGCGATCGGTCATTATTTAATGAATCACTCCAAAATGGTCGCGACCGTTAAGATTGATCGCAGCTATTTCCCAGAAGTGTTGGGAACGCTTTTTATTTGGAAACCTCGAACGGTTGTTGAGCCCTATCAAATGATCCTATATGGACCTGATCTAGAACGGTATCTATGGTACCCGGTTTTTGAAAATAAAGAAGTCCTCAAGGAATTCGATATCGGAATTGAAACTTTGGGCGTTGTGGAGCCGCAGTTTGATAATTATATCTCTCTAAACCACACTAGTGTGGACGCGTATGGGGTGCCAAACATACAAGTTCGCTTCTCCTATAGCGAAAAGGATAAGACCATTATTGGCAAAATGCTGCATGCCACTAACAAAATGGTCGCCAGTCTGCAAGGTTCCATTGGTGCAAAAAGCCACCAGCCTGAACTATCTTTTTATGTACCGGGAGAAGATTACCACGAAGTGGGAAGTTGCCGTATGGGGAATGATCCTTCTACTTCCGCAACGGATCCATATGGCCGTATACATGGCATGTCGAACCTATATGTAGCTGATAATAGCGTTATACCCTATAGCGGTGCTGCCAATCCTACATTGACAACGGTTGCCTTAGCGATTCGGACGGCTGATCATATCATCCATCAATTAAACAAATAAGCCCTGCCAACATAACCGGCAGGGCCCATCATCAAATTTCCGTAGATCGCCGAACAACCAGTTCTCCTGAAAAGAGAGGCGTTTCAGCTACGTTTCCTTCTATCGTATCAAGCAGCAATCTCATTGCTGCTTCGCCCATCTGCGGACGAGGATAATGGATGGCTGTGAGCGGCGGGTCCGTTTGTGAGGACATCAGAATATCCTCGCAACCAGCGACAGCCAGCTGTTCCGGCACCCGCACACCAGCCTTTCGGCAAGCGGCGAGGCAGCCAGCGGCCATCAAATCATTGGCACAGACCAGTGCTGTAAAGCCAACTGACTGACGAATCAATTCAGCATGCAATGCCCGTTCAGCCGGCTCAAACCTGCCTCCCCCATCCAATAAATCCTCTGAATACCAAGCACAACCTGTTTCCCGCAACGCATGAATAAATGCCTGCAGCCTGACTTCATAATGCTGGCCAGCTTCACCACTGCCCATGAAACCAATCCGAGTGTGGCCTTGCTGCTGCAAATGGCGGACCAACTTACTCATCTCGGCTTCCCAATCCAAATCCATATAAGGTACGGAAGCGTCCGAGTCCGGGCTTGAACCCACTGGCTTCAAAACAGACACAACCGGCATATCAAGCGCCTGAAAATGCTCCACCACCTGCGGTTTCAGCGCTTGTCCGAGCAGTAAAATACCATCCACTCTGCCCATGAACAAGCTTTTGAGCTGATCTTCTTCCTCTTGTTTATAAGTTTGGAAAAACACAAAGTACCCTCTATCTTTCGCATGCTGCTCGATGTTTATTAATAGCCCCGCCTCAAAAGGGTTCCCGAGGTAGTTGATCAGCACGGCGATCTGCCGTGACTTTTTCGTTTTCAGGCTTTGCGCTAATAAATTCGGTTGATAGCCAAGCTCGCGAATGGCTTCCAGCACTTTCTGCCTCGTCTCTTCCTTCACAATCTCCCGATTGTTCAATACATAAGAAACGACCGCAGAGGAGACTCCTGCGCGGTCGGCTACATCCTTCCTAGTTACCATTCGCTTTCACCCTAACAAACATGATCAAATCCCAAACGTGTTGCCCCCGTTAACCGATAGGCATTGCCCAGTAACAAAACCTGACTCCGACGATGCTAAGAACACCACGGCATTCGCAATATCTGACGGCTCACCGACTCGCCCTAGCGGTACACCGGCTTGGTAACCTTCCGTGCTGACTCCTTCATGGCGCTCCACAGGTATCCAGCCTGGTGCAACCAAATTGACCCGGATTCCGTGAGGTCCCAGCTCACTAGCCCATGATCGCGTCATGCCCACCATGGATGCCTTGGCCGTGACATAGCTGGAGAAGTTGGCATTGCCGATTTGCACGACTTCGCTGCCGATATGAATAATACTTCCTTCTCTCTTCAACTTCATCCCCGGGAGCACCGCTTTCGCAAGCAGTAATGGCGCTTTCACAAAGAAATCCAGTTGATCCAGGTAGGTCTGCCATGTGCTCTCTTCAATGGATAACATCGGCTGAGGGCCAGTCGCATTGTTGACCAGAATATCAATACTCCTGCCAAAATGCTGCTCCACTCGCTCGATGAGCTCGCTAACTTCTCCCTCGCTTGTGATGTCAGCGCGAAAAGCAACTGCGCTGCCTCCTGCCGTGGTAATCAGTCGAACCGTTTCTTCTGCATCCTGCACGCTATATGCATAGTTGACAGCAACACTCGCTCCTGCTGCCGCAAGTGCAGCTGCGATATGACGCCCCAGTCCGCGTGATGCTCCGGTAACAAGCGCGATCTTTCCCTCTAATCTTGTTGATGAACCCAAGATATCCACCTCTTCCAAGTGAGCTTATTTGTAGATGCTTTTGCCAGCATCCTGATTGTACAGCTCCTTTAATGGTACCATAGATTCGGAGGGAACATAATATTTAAACGGATTCTCATCAATGACACCTAGAAGCTGCTTCCGGTAAGGAGATGCGCTTTCCAGCAACCGATCAGATGCCGTGCGGTAGTCAATTGGTCTCATCCAGATCGGGCTATACCCTAGAAACAACTGCCTGCGCGTAAATTCCGAGCGATTAGGCGCACCGGCGTGCCACAGGTTTTGTGGGAATATGAACACATCGCCTGGCTTGCCGCATACTTGTATTTCCCCTGCCACCTGACCATCCACGTCCTGACTCTCTGGATGAAACGGCTTGTTATGCGAGCCAGGAATGATTTTGGTATTACCGCGATCCGGCTGGGACATATCGCTCAAGATATAGCATGTTTTGATGTAATAGGTAGAGGTGAGGCCATCTTGCTTCGGAAACTGTGGATGAGGGCCATCTTGATGCCAGTTAATGAAGCTATGCGACTCGGTTTTCACATCATTAGGATTCGGTTTACGTACAGTTAAGTGTGAAATGTGCAGCTGAATGTTATAACCGAGCAAATTAACCATGAGTGGCAGCAACGTCGGCTCATCAATCAGTGAAGCTATTTCATCGTCTCTCTCTATGCTGTTATAAATGTTATATGCTAATGAATCCGGTTCTTCAGCGACAACTCGGTCGATCGCAGCGTTCAAACGGTTAACTTTTTCTTCTGACAAAACACCTGGCAGTATCAAATAACCGTTTTCGTTAAACTGCTCAATAAGTGCAGGAATATCTAATTTTGTTTGTGTCATGTGAACACACTCCTCGTTTTTTTATTAATTTATGGTCATTATAACTATTAAATTTACACGTGTAAATAATTCTTTTAAAAGAAAAGGAAGCCCATTTCTCCTTCCTTTTCTGTACTGTTCAATGTTTACTTCACGTAGCCAAGCTCTTTAATCCTTTTATCAGAAGCATCCAAGTAAGCTTTATAGTTCATGGAGCTTTCCAGCGTCTTAAGAAAGCTGTCATATTCACTGAGCGGACGCTTGCCGTACAAGAATTTGGAGAACTCTTCTTCAATATAGCGACTCGCATCTGCGGCGTTATAACCATTCGGCATATCCACGAATCCAGCCAAACCATCGATGTGCGGCTGTTTGCTCGCATACTCCATATACTTCGCCTGCGGACCGAATTTCACCGTCAAATATTCCATTTCCGGACGCCCTGCGAATTGGTACAGCCAGAAATAACCGCCCTCTTTGCCCATCAGGTCTGTCGGGACAACTTTATTGCCATCGAGGTTGAAATGCTTGCCTTTCACCCCGTATTGCACTAACAAAGAAC
>NZ_JBFTQB010000450.1:0-5035 GCF_056398785.1 Paenibacillus sp. 01T422
GTACGGAAGATTGGATGATTTATCATTCCCGGGTGTATCAAGATACAGGACGTAACTGGTGGCGTCAGGTCAATCTTAAGAAATTCGGTTGGAATGCAGATGGAACGCCTAATTTTGGCTCGCCTGTTGCTCCAGATGTGTGGCAGGAACTGCCGTCAGGTGATTTAGGACAGGGGGATATGTATCAAGCCGAAGATGCTATTCTATTAGGTGATATTACCAAAGAAAATAGCCATTTGAACTTCCAAGGAACGGGATATATTCATTTGCCCAAAAAACCGGGAGCTGAAGCGAATTTTGTTATCCATGCGGCCGAATCCGGGGATTATATCGTTGGGGTAAGATACGCTTATGGAGAGCAAGTGAATGGGGAATCAACTACGAATCCTACAGTTCAGTTGCCTGCAAGAGCGAAAATCAATGTATATGTCAACGGAGTACATGTAAAAACAATTGCTCCTGACAAAACAGCGATTAGCTGGGATGAATGGTTTACAGGCTCAGAACGATTGGCCTTGCAAGCAGGTATAAATGTCATTAGCTACCGAATTGATGAAAGTAGTATCGGGAATGTCAATTTGGATTATGTAACAATGTATAAAGCAGACGTACCTAACGTAACTGAACCAACAGAGCCCACTGAGTTAACAGGAACTCTCACAGGAGCACCTCAGATTGCAGTAGGAAATAACTTGGAAGTGAACTATGGACTGGCGCATGTATCGACTAACGCGTCAGATGCTATCTTCGCTCAAGATTTAACGTTCAACTATGATCCGGATACCTTCCTTTTTGATTCAGTAGTCTCACAGAAAGTTGGTCTTGAAGTAGTCTCCGTAAATAAGAATGTACCTGGCAAAGTTCGTATTCTGCTGGCAAGCCTAGGCGCTGATCATTCCGTTACTACGGATGGGGCATTGCTCAAATTAACATGGAAAGCTCTTAAACAGACATCCAGTGCAAGCATTCAGCTCACTTCCGTACAGATTGCCAACTCAGCGGGTGTGGAGAGTTCACTAAACTCTGTTACGCATCATGTACAGGTAACTGGCACTAATGATCTAAACAAAGAGGCGCTGAATTCGCTAATTGCAGAGTCACAAGCAACCCTGCAAGCAGCTGTTGAAGGTAACGCACCAGGGCAATACCCAACGGGTTCCAAGGCGACCTTGCAAGCAGCGATCAATGCAGCCATAGCAGTTGCCGCTAACGCGGTTACGCAGGACGCGATCGATCAAGCAACAAGCAGCTTGAATCAAGCTTTGCAAACATTTAGAAATTCCGTAATTACTAGCCCTACAGGAGATGTTAACTCGGATGGCAAAGTAACTATCGGTGATATCGCAATTGCGGCTGCGAACTATGGCAAAACGCCATCAAGCCCTGATTGGAATTTGGTCAAAAAATTAGACTTTAACAATGACAATATCATTGATATTAAAGATCTTGCGGTTATCGCAAGGGCAATGTTTGAATAAAGGATTAGCAAGACCGTCAGGGTTCCTGACGGTCTTTTTTAAGTTTGGCGAGCTCCGGGGGAGCGGGGGAACTACAGGCCTTTATATAGAGGAAAATCAGCTTTTTCCGCTCGGAGCGGAACTACAGGCTCTTATTTGGCCACCATCGTGCATTTTTAACTGAAATTGGCCAAATAGCGGACTGTAGTTCCCCCTGTACGTGGAAATTGTTCCTTTTCTGCGAAATAGCGCTCTGTAGTTCCGCTCCGAAACGTACGTTCATCACGGTTTTTTTATATCGATGCAAGCGTTGATCTTATGTTAAAATAAGGAAACGACTCATTGAGAAAGGAAACTTGATGAAACGAATAGCTGAAGGTAGAACAGCAGAGATATTCCAGCATGGTCATGAAAGCGTAATCAAGCTTTATCGCAGCGGATTTCCGAAGGAAGCAATTATGTATGAATATGAGATAACGAAACAAATTGCTTCGCTTGGTATTCCTGTACCACAAGTTAATGAACTAGTGGAGATTGAGGGTAGACTTGGCATTATTTTTGAATACATACAAGGCAAACCACTCCTGCAGAAAATGGTAGAGAATCCTCTAGAATTAGATGATTTTGCTGAAATGCTAGCTGACATGCATGTCACTCTTCATAATTTTGAAGTCCCTGAAGATGAAGGGAGCAAACATTTTCGTAGACAAAAAGAAGTGTTGGCTTCTAACATTCAGAGAGCAGCTCAACTTTCTCCTGATGAAAAAAATGCCATTCAAAACTATCTTGAGGAGCTAGCTACTGGAAACCGTGTCTGTCATGGAGATTTCCATCCAGATAATGTCATGGTTGGGCATAAGCGATGGGTTATTGATTGGACGGATGGTATGATTGGCAATCCTGCCGGGGACATTGCACGTACATTTCTTTTGTTGCGCTACGGTACTCTTCCAGATGCTGCTCCGGACCATGTGAAGGAAAAGCTTCAAAGAATGAGAGACAGGATGGGGGATGTGTATTTAGACCACTACCTTGCTCAATCTAATTTATTAGCTGACGAGATCGATCAATGGGTGTTGCCTATTGCAGCAGCTAGACTAACGGATTGGATTCCTGAAGCGGAGAAAGAACAGTTAATGGCTTTGATAAGAGAACGATTAAATTTTAAATAAAAAAACAGTCATCGGTGCTGATTTCAAATTGAGAGGTGCTGTCAATCATGTGGAATCCAGATCACTATTTCAAACATCTGTACGATCGTGTAACGCCGTCCGACAAATTTCAAGCAAGTTCACAAGAGGAATGGGTTAATTGGAATGAGCGTTTACGTACGCGCTTCGTTGAGTTGCTCGGTGGTTTTCCAGCGAAGATTCCCGAATGTAGTCCTGTGCTACTAGAATCTGTGGATTGTGGCACTTATACGCGAGAAAGAATTCAAATCCTGACGTATCCTGATCTCTACATGCCTGTTTATTTACTCATTCCCAAGGAGCGGGAAGCGCGAGCGGGCGCCATTATAGCTTGTCATGGTCACGGATATGGAAGCAAGGATATTATTGGATTAACGATAGACGGTGAGGTGAAAACAGGTGACAAGGGCTATCAGAAAGATTTTGCCGTTGAGCTCGTAAATAGAGGCTATATCGTTGTTGCACCCGAACTATTAGGTTTTGGAGATCGTAAATTGAGTGAGGAAACACAGGAGGCAAACTCTTGTAAAAGTCTCTCTACGTTTCTCTTGGCAATGGGCCAAACTATGGCTGGGTATCGTGTCTTTGAAACACTGCGATGTGTTGATTATCTACTCACGCGTGATGATGTAGATGCCGCGAGAATCGGATGTATGGGGATTTCAGGCGGTGGACTTGTCTGCTCGTTCGCAGCAGCTATTGATAATCGCATATCGGCAGCAGTCGTAAGCGGTTATACAAACACTTTTCAAGCTAGCATTTTATCTATTCCTCATTGTATAGACAACTATGTGCCCGGCCTGTCACTAGTAGCTGAAATGCCGGATCTGATAGGCTTGATTGCCCCTAAACCTCTTCTCATCGAAGCTGGAAAAGGTGATCCTATATTTCCTGTACACGCGACATTGGAAGCCTACGAGCAAATACGGAGTATTTATCAGATCTTAGAAGCAGAAGACAAACTGGAATTAGATCTTTTTGAAGGCACTCATGAGATATCAGGCAATGTGGCATATGAGTGGTTTCAACGAGTTTGGGCTTGAGTTCCCTGGGAACCAGAGAAATACTAGAAACTTTCTCCATTTCAAAGCGTCTTAATTATCATGAGTTTGTATGCGCTATCATTAGTTCTTTTTAATTAAAAATAGAACGTGAGAAGGATGGATGACGATGTACACCTTTGGTTGGTGCAGTGAGATTCAGCAGGCGGAGAGATTGAAGGGTCTGGGTTATGATTACATCGAATGTGCGCTAGTTTCTTTGAATCTGGAAAATGAAGAGGAATATGCTGCAAGATTACCTGTGTTTATGAATAGCCCGCTGCCTGTCAGCGCATTTAATATTTTTTTCCCTGGCGATTTGAAAGTTGTCGGGCCGGAGGTTGAACTGGAGCGACTTGAGCGTTATATACACAAAGCGGCTAATGCGTTAAATCAGGTACGAGCCAAAACTGTCGTTCTGGGGAGCGGAAGATCGCGTCATATTCCCGATGGCTGGGAACGCAGCCGCGCAGAGGAGCAGTTCGTTCAGCTGCTTTCCCGCATTGGAGAAGAATTTGCTGGGACTGGTGTGACATTAGTGGTTGAGCCGTTAAATAAGAAGGAGTCAAACTTAATTAACAGTGTCTCAGAAGCGGTTAGTTTTGTGAAACAAGTTAATCACCCGTCTGTTCAGGTTTTGGCAGATTTTTATCATATGGATGAAGAGAAAGAACCGCTGGAAACGCTAATCGATAATAAAACTTGGCTGCATCACATACATTTAGCTGATACAGGGCGATTCTCGCCGGGGACAGGTCAATATCCCTATGATCAATTCGTTGCTGCGCTGAAAAAGTCGGGTTATGAGGGCATGATTTCCGCGGAATGCACAATCAGAGATCCAGAGACAGATCAGCGTGAGAGTTTGGCCTTTATGAAGCGAGTATTTGGTTAGTTTTGATGAAAAAAGGATGTACAATGAAACCGAAATCGGGTTTTTCTTAATAGATCATCATAGAAGACAGCCGACATGAAACGGCTGTCTTTTCTTCGTCGTGTAAAACTTCTCATCTCAGGTTCATCTGGGCTGCCTTCTGCATAGTGTAAGTATCTGATTGATTGGAGGAATACAACTATGCATTGGTTCTCAATAGTAGTAATCGGGGTTGCTGCTAATGTTGATAATTTAGGTATTGGCTTCTCGTTTGGGGCACGCTCAACAAAAGTACCGATCGTTTCAAATTTACTCATTGCGCTGTTATCGATGATAGCAACTTATGTAGCCATGTCAGCAGGTATGCTTTTATCCCATCTGATTTCTCCATTAGTGGGTAATTTTATTGGAGGCATTGCAATTATTACCATTGGCGCTTTGGGGCTGCGTTCCAGTCTTATAAATCATAGAAGG
>NZ_JBFTQB010000451.1:0-6075 GCF_056398785.1 Paenibacillus sp. 01T422
GTTCCAGCCTTTACTAACGATAGCTTCCTCCAATTGCTTCTCAGCAAGGGGAAGGCCATCAATCTTCACTTGACTAATTTTCTCTTTAACAGCATCGACCAAATCCGCATTGGCAATATCATTGATATAACCGATACAGACATCCGTTTTGGTTCGTTTGCCAATTTGCATAATTTCCAGCTTCAGTCTCTCATCGCGTACTCTTCGTCTAACGAGTGTCACGTTCAATAATAAGGTTTCTACGAAACCGTCCCGTGAACCTCTGACTACCCGCTCCAAGTCTGGCTCGCCAATCGAGCGGACGGGATAGCTCTTGACGTCGACAGCGATAGCTGCCGTCTCCCCTTCAATGAAGAATGCCGTCCCGCCCATTAGCACTTGCCCTACGATTTCGGACATTTTCTTGTAGGACTTGACTTGATTATGCGGGATTAGCTTATCCATGAAGGCCTCGAGTGTATGGTGAGAAACGCTATCTTCACCGGCATAGGACAGACGTGTCAGTATATCGGTCAGAACGGTATCCTTGACGAACCCGTTACAGTAAAAGATCCCTACTCTTTTAGAACCGAATACCATTTCTCTAAGTACAAGATCGAAGCTGCGGTTGAGGCCAACACGTTCTTCCAGAACGCGGGTTACGTCCTTTAAATTATCAGGAATGTCCTCCTGAATTTTGAGTTCCTTCTCCTCAGGAGTCATGTTCGTAATCGGGTTATACTCGGATAGATTCCCTTCCTCATCAATCGCTAGTTTATCTAATTTTTCCTTAGATTCATTGCTATTCTCGTGCTCATGTTCGTTGTCATGCCCTGTTTTGACAATCACCTTCACGTCCGTGCGCCTCCTTCAAACCTTAATAAAACAACCACTCAAACAAAGATCCAAATACTTTGCCGAAAATCATCGCCATGAGCAGCAAAATCATATAAGAACCCATACCCACCCTCTTGGCAAGAATCGGCAGCACATTAATAATTTCAGTGAGCGCAGCTGCCAGCATACCGACAAAGCAACCGGCAAATAGTCCAACGAAAGCAGCACCAATTGGAAATAAGTGGACCTTCATATCGCTGAAATCCACCCAAGTAAATATAAGGGAACCCAAAACGACCGCAGCTTCATAGGCGTGTATTTTCGAAAATGATCGTGTGATCTGCGCTAGCCTCGGGATAATGTCCAGAACCACAAGGAATGCCACCATACCACTTCCAACGGCAATTCCTCCTGCTAGACCAATAAAAGCAATCAAAATTACTTCCCCAAGGAGAGTCATCACTTCGACTCCCCTTCCTCATGAATTTTCATATACTCTTCGGTGATCACATAATGGTTTATATTCTCCTGGTACATGAACATTTCCACTTCAAGCGGACTTGGTTCCTCATTGAATTTCTTTTTAAACAAATGGTTGAAGAAAATAACCATCCCAACACCTATGCCCAGGGAATACGGAATTTGCAGAATGAGCGGGTGCTCTACCTTTTTACCCGTCATCAGCTCATAAATCCTCTGATGAACCTCCAGCATGGAGACATCTGCATGGAAATTCATAATGGCCAGCCCTGAACCAATGAACAACAGCAGCCATACCAATCCGATAAGTACTGGACTTGCTTTTTTATTATCAGAAATAATCTCTAGAAGCACGTGGGGTTCCCCGAAATGCTCAATTTGCAGCTCCGGGTACCGCTCTTTCACTCTTCGAACAATCAGCATCATATCAATCAGGACACGGTTGCCATCCTCTTGCCGCGGCCTATGAATAATCAGCTTATTCAAAGCTGCTTCATATTCAGGTTCCACGATAATTTGAGCGATATGCCGGAGCTGTACGACACTTCCTTTGCGCACATTCGCTCTTCGCCTGAGCCGGATATACAGATATGGAGCTCCACTATTAGCCATGGTCTCACTCCCTTCAATACTTACGGGTATCATCCATGTATAGGAGTAGTATGCAAAATGTTTCCTACCCATAATCGCCTGCTTCAATGGTAAATTCTCCAGGAATAAAGCCCCTCTCTGTTTGGCATAGTAAGAAATGAATAACGATAACTTATTCCATACAAAGAAGGTGATAACATGGCAAAACTAGCGTTAACACTAGTGATTATTGGTGCGCTGAATTGGCTTTTAGTTGGGCTCTTCGAATGGGATTTAGTTTCAGCTATACTGGGTGGGGATTCTCATCGGGAATCTTCGGTTTTAAGTCGGATTATCTATACCATCGTTGGTTTATGCGGAATTTACTGCGTAAGATTCTATGCCGACACCAGGCATTCCGCACGATAAGCGTATAACTGAATAAAAAAAAGCCGCCATACCCAGTGGATCGACGGGTAAATAGCGGCTCTTTTTCATTTTTATAATCATTGCCTATTTCACATGGTCAGCTTGCTTGTTTCACCAAAAGCTTACTTTCCTCATTCAAACCAATACAGATTACCGTCTTACCTAGTTGCTCATACTTTGCAATGGTTTTAGCGATGGCCGTAACAGCGGAGTGATCCCACACGTGCGAGCTGCTGAAATCAATCGTTATCGTGTTGGGGTCATTTCTATAATCAAATAAATCAATAAAGTAGGTCATTGTACCAAAAAACAACTGACCGGATACCCGATATGTTTTGGCCCCATTAGCATCTAGCGACGTGAAGGCTTTGATCTTTGCCGATCTCCATCCAAAAATGAGAGCACTTAGCGTAACCCCGGACAAAACCCCAATTGCTAAATTAGAAGTTGCAACAACGATAGCAACAGTAATCACCATGACCAACGCGTCGCTTCTTGGAATTTTGGCTATCGTTCTAAGGGATTTCCAATCGAAAGTGCCTATGGACACCATGAACATAACACCGACTAATGCCCCCATCGGAATTTGCTTAACGACATTGCCCAGCACCATGATCAAGAATAGTAAAAATAGGCCAGACACAAAGGTAGATAGACGCGATCTCCCTCCTGATTTCACATTAATCACCGTTTGACCGATCATCGCACAACCTGCCATCCCGCCAAAAAAACCGGAGAATACATTGGCAATCCCTTGCCCGCGCACCTCTTTATTTTTATCACTTTTTGTTTCTGTCATTTCATCCACGATCGTAGCTGTCATCAAGGATTCGGTTATACCAACTACCGCCAGAGCCAGGGAAATCGGCAAGATCACCCCGATCGCTTGCAGGGACAGATGAAAGTCAGGTATATGGAAAAATGGCAGCGTCTGTGTAATTTCGCCCATATCTCCTACTGTGCGAACATCCAGATGCAGATTGATCGAAATGATCGTCATCACAATAATCGCGACTAACGCAGAGGGAACGGCTTTGGTAATCCACGGCAGCCCATAGACGATCACTAACGTACCTGCCACCATGGCGTACATCTGCCAATTAGCGCCTGCGAAGCTAGGAAGTTGAGCCATGAAAATAATAATGGCAAGAGCATTTACAAACCCAATAACAACAGAATGTGGAATGAATGTGATAAATTTGCCGAATTTAAACACGCCCATGAGATATTGGATGACACCTGTTAAAATGCTGGCTGCGAATAAATATTCAATTCCGTAGCTCGCTACCAAAGGCCCCATCAGAGAAGCCATCGCGCCTGTTGCAGCGGAAATCATCCCCATCCGTCCACCGGTAAATGAGATCACAAGCGCAATGATAAATGACGCATATAAGCCAACCATTGGATCGACCCCAGCCAAAATAGAAAAAGCAATCGCCTCGGGAATTAAAGCCAATGCCACCGTTATCCCGGACAAAACATCCTTGCGCACATTAAAAAACCACGAATCCTTCCATTTCACGTACAACAAGATTCACACTCCCAAACTATTAATTTTATTGATTGATTTTCCACTTTCAGAAAAATCCAACCCGTTATTGGCAGTACTTATTATACATAAATCTTGCAAATGTCTCTACACACAAAAAATAACCGTCCTCCTGATGGAGGACGGTTATTCCTATTACATCTGTTATTGAGCAATCTGATCTTTGATTGACTGCAAAATCTTCTTTTCCAATCGCGACACTTGCACTTGGGAAATTCCCAGTCTGCTAGCGACCTCCGATTGTGTTTGATCCCTGAAATAGCGGAGGTAGACAATGAGCCGCTCTCGCTCAGAAAGCGTCCCAATGGCTTCGTTGAGCGCAAGCTTCTCGAACCACTTTTCACCGCTTTCGTCGGAGATTTGATCCATAAGCGTAATGGGGTCCCCGTCGTTTTCAAAAACGGTCTCATGAATCGATGAAAGCGGCTTATTCGCTTCTTGCGCGAACACAACTTCCTCCGCCGTGATCATAAGCTCTTCTGCCACCTCTTTAATCGTAGGAAGCCTGCCAAGCCTTTTAGATAACTCGTCCTTCGTCTTGCGAATCTTATTAGCCAGTTCTTTGAGTGAACGGCTAACTTTGAGTGTTCCGTCATCCCGAAGGAAGCGCTGAATTTCGCCGATAATCATCGGCACCGCATAGGTTGAAAACTTCACATCATAGGACAGATCGAATTTATCAACGGACTTGAGCAGTCCGATGCAACCGATCTGGAACAAATCTTCGGCTTCGTATCCCCGGTTCAAAAAGCGTTGAACCACAGACCAGACCAAGCGGATATTGCAGCTGACGAGTGTTTCTCTGGCGAGTCCATCTCCGGATTGGCTGAGGGCGATTAACCGTTTGACTTCCGAATCGTCTAAATAACTGTGAGAAGCATGCTTCAGATCGACATCCATAGATCAAACCCCTAATTGTATAAAGCTTTTTTAGATTCAATTCGCTTCAACATGTTTATTTTGGTTCCGATTCCGACGGCCGTCACAACTTCCACTTCGTCCATGAAATTTTCCATAATCGTGAAGCCCATTCCGGAACGTTCGAGTTCTGGTTTGGATGTGTAGAGAGGCTGTTTCGCTTGTTCCAAATCATCAATGCCTGAACCTGTGTCCTCAATCGTAATTCGGACCATGTCATCATCAATTTGCGTTGTGATGGTAATTACACCATCCGGTTTATTGTTATACCTGGACATTGCATTGCGTTCGTTATCCTGAATGGATACAATCTTGAACATTCCGGAGAGCTCGAACAAACGGTAGACAGCAGGCGAAACATCACAAACGACCATCTTGCCGCCTTTACTCGTGATTTGCTTATAGCGACCGAGAATGACGCCTAGACCTGAACTGTCCATGAAAGTAAGATCTTTTAAGCTCAGGATCAAGTGAGTCGTATGCTCTTTGGCAATCGCTTCCTCCATCCTAGCTTTGACAACATCGGCAGTATGGTGATCCAGCTCGCCTTTTAATCTAACAATCAGCGCTCTTCGGCCTTGCTCGAATTCAATTTGCAGGCTCAACCATGTTCACTCCTCTCAGCTGAGAGACTTTGAGCTACACTCAAAGATCCCTATATTAAGTCATGAAACTTAAGTTTCTACAACTGAGTTAGGAACTCCTGCACCCCCGACAAAACTAGAAGAAAACTGCTAAAACTAGAAGAAAAGCCTGTTTATTCGCGAAATCTCATCAATTATCTGTGTGGAACATGTGTGAGGTCGTACGCTTGAACAGCTTCCACCAAGACGCTTTATCCACAGCAACTGGTGACTCAAGAGGGTACTCGGTCAGCACATTATCCCCGCTGTATACGACAATTTTGCCAATCGGTTGGCCCATCGTAATCGGCGCTCTCAAGTTTGGCTCCAGCTGCAGCTCATGTCGAATGTTATCTGTAGCGGTGCCCTTTTTCATTAAAATGCTATAATTTTGCTTCGCAACTAACGGTACTGTCGAAACCTGCCCTTTGTTTATCGTAAAATTCCCCAAACTATCGCCTGATTTAAATAAAGGATAGTTGGTATATTGGGCAAAAGCGTAGTCGAACAGCTTCGTGACCTCAGCGTTCCGCGTTTTGGTGTTCGGTTCTCCGAGCACCACAGCCACGACGCGCAAATTATCCCGTTTGGCCGTTGCTGATAAACAGAACTTCGCTTCGCTTGTGTATCCGGTTTTGAGACCGTCTGCGCCGCTATAGAAGCGTACAAGCTTGTTCGTATTTACCAACC
>NZ_JBFTQB010000452.1:0-5027 GCF_056398785.1 Paenibacillus sp. 01T422
CGATCGGAATGGTTTGCAAAATAATGGCGTACGGATACACGCTTTTCTCAATCCACTTGGAACTGGCAAGCAGAATGGCACCAGCTACCCCCATGATGATACTGAGGAAAAATCCGAGCACAGCTTCAAGCGTCGTCGTGGAGACAGACACCCATAACGCATGTTTATTTTCCAAGGCAGCAGCCACGATGTCAGAAGGTTTAGGTACCAAATAAACAGGCGCCTTGGCTAAATAAGCAATGAATTCCCAGCCCCCAATGAATACGACAAAGGCAACCAAGGGAGGCAGCAGATGCTTAAGCAGCATGAGGAAACGATAGCCCGGCGAGACCCCTTCATCGAGTCGATTCGCCCAAGCTGCTCGCTCACGGGCAGGAAATATTTCGTCGGGCAGCATTTTCAGATAGTTAGAATCAACAGCCATTTGTCGTGTCTCCCTTCATTTAAGGCTCATACTTGATCTTGCCTGGATTCAGAAGTCCTCTGGGGTCATTCTCGCGTTTCTTGCGTGCCATGCTGCCAACTTCACCCCGTCCGCCTTGTTCGAGCACCCAGGTGTGAGGATCGAAGATTTTGACCCCGATGGATTCACAAAAAGCAACGATCTCGTACAAACGTTCTTCGCTCTGAAAGCGAACGAGTGGAAGCGCATTGAGCGCGAGCTCTCCACCGCTTCGCACCCACTCGAAATGCAGGTAAACTTCGTCGCCCCACTTCGCTTTGAGAAGCTCGATTTGTTCCGCATAGCGATCCAATTCAAAGCCTGCCTGCAAATAGGTCATAGCGGAGTCCGTCTTCATTGCCCATAGTGTTGTATGATTCCATGTAAAATCCGACACACCAATCGTTTTGCGATATTGCTTGGCTTCAATGAAATGGTCGATGTGTCCGCCATAGCTATCAACCAAAGCTTCAACGGAGTCCATGCTTTCCTCCGCAATCTCAAGCATAACAGCTGCCTTGCCAGCATTGATGACCTTGGCAAATGGCACAAAATAGGACGGAATCGGCCATTCCATCGGCGCAATAAGACGCTTCGGAATCGCTTCCTCTCTCGCCAAGGCCTCCCCGAACCTCATTGACTCCTGCAGTGTATCGAAGCTTACGATAACCTGAGCCCATTCGGTGCGCGGGGAAAGCGGGATCGTCACCTCTGTTAAGATGCCGGTCGTCCCATAATTGTGAATATAATTATATAAATCACGACCTTGGATCACCAGGCGCTGCGGCATCTCTTCCATTGTATAGATTACAGCTTCAAGCACGTTGCCATCCCACAGATTGCCATGGGTGATAGAACCTATTCCCCCGGAACCCCCGCTAACGAATCCGCCCACCGTTGCTTTGACATAAGTACTCGGATAGATACGAATCTCCTGCCCGACCTCACGTGCCTTTTTATCAATGACACCCAGTCGCACTCCACATTGAAGCCTTGCATAGCCCTCCCCGATTTCGAGAATTTCATCCATGCGGCTTAGATCAAGAACAATCCCGCCCTGCAGGGGAACTGCCTGGCCGTAATTGCCTGTTCCAGCTCCACGAACCGTTACTGGAATATTGTGCTGATAACCGAAGGTTATTATTTCAGCCACCTCAGCCTCAGATCGAGGTATAGCAACGACATCCGCTGCTTTCATATGCTGCAATTGCCGATTAAGGACAGGAGAATACCAGTAATAATCCTTGGAAAGTTTTTCTCTCGTTTCGCCATCCACACGCACGATCTCATCTCCGAGCCGTTCCTGCATGATTTGCTCCCAGTTCATTTGCACCGCCATCTGCCTCATCCTCCCGTCTTAATGCTCTAACGCTGCGGATACTTCCCGCACCAAATCGCTGAACTGCGCCGCCGTTCGGAAGCTTTCATCTCGTGGATACGGAACCGGAATATCCAGTCGTGCCGATATTTTACCAGGACGTGGTGTCATCACAACAACACTTGTGGATAAAAACACCGATTCAAACACATTGTGCGTTACGAACAGCACGGTCATGGATTTATCCTGCTGCCAAATATTGAGCAGCTCCATCTGCAGCGTTTGACGGGTAATTTCGTCCAAAGCGCCGAACGGCTCATCCATGAGCAGCAGCTTAGGCCTGGAGATTAGCGCTCGCGCGATCGAGACGCGCATTTTCATACCACCGGAAAGCTGCCTTGGCAGCACCTTCATATAATCCTTCAAGCCGACAAGCTCCAGTACGCGCTGAGCCTCTTCTTTTTGCGTCTTCTTGTCCACCCCTCGCAACTCCAGCGGCAATCTAACATTTGCTTCCACCGTAGACCAAGGCAGCAGCGTATGATCCTGAAAGACGAAGGCGATATCGCTTTGCTTACGCGCTTCCTTCGGTGTCGTCCCAAATACGTCCAGCGTGCCGCTGCTCGGCTTGGCAAGCCCAGTAATCATTTTGAAAATCGTAGATTTCCCACAGCCAGAAGGGCCCACGAAGCATAAGAACTCCCCTTCTTGGATGGCTAAATTCACATCCTGCAAGGCAATCGTTCCGTTCGGGTACGTTTTGGACAGCTTTTCCATACTTACAAATGTAGGACTAGTTCCGAGCTTGCTTGGATCGTGGACGACGGTGGAATTCATGGCCATATCGATCATCTCCCAGACTTGTTTTTGGATTCGGCTTATCTATAGGTACTTTTTGAGTGACTTCATGTCAAAAGCCTGAAATTCGAGCAGCGCCTCGGCGATCATCGCACCATAGGTAACCTTCATCGCTTCGCCTTTTTGAACCGAGGCTTGCGTAGCGTCCCCAGATATGCCGGAGTGGGATAAATCGTCCATCACCCAGGCAAAAGCACGATTACGCAGTCCTAAATAACGGGAATCCGGGTAATTTGGAAACTCCGTAGGCGCTGTTTCCATGTGCACCCAATGAGGCATTGCCGACATCACTAGCGACGTTTCCATATCACCCGCATGAATACCTGCCTGCTTCTCCAGCGGAGTAATCCACTCATCTGCACCGCCAAGTCCGCCAGGGTCTAACCGGAAGACAGCCAAGCCAGTCTCAATACGAATTTCACGGGCCATCATATTGAGCAGATCCGTGTTGCCGCCATGCGTATTCACCAGAGCATATTTTTGAAAGCCGCTTCTAGTAAGGCTTTTGGCAATATCCATTACGACAGCCATCAACGTGGTTGCGGATAACGTGATCGTTCCGGGATGGCCGAGATGCTCGGTACTTTTGCCATAGGGGATAGCCGGAAGCAGCCAAATATTCACATCATCCGGGAGCTGCTGGAACGCTTCTGTCAGCAGTACCTCGGAGATTAACGTGTCCGTAAACACCGGCATATGTGGACCATGCTGCTCAATCGCACCTACCGGCAGAACAATCAATGCGTCATCTTTGGGAATTTGCGCTACCTCTAGCTTACTTAACCGGGGAAAAAAGTGGCGATCCCATGCTTTACCTGTATAGCGACTGAATGTCACAATGAGCGCCTCCTCTACGTAGTATGGTTTATTATTCACCTGTATGAAAAAAGACCCAGTCTCATTGACAAGAGTGGATCCTAACTTTCAATGTAACATCGTTCAATCGGAAGCCTCTTTTGACCGGAAAAGCTGCAAGGCTGCGGCAACTTCCGCAACCCGCTCCCCTAACCGAGCGGCCATCAGCAGCTCCCTTGGATCGGGAGACAATGAGCTATCTGGACCTGCCAAGGTAGAGGCGCCATAAGGCGAGCAGCCAATCGCGTCCGCTGTTAAATATTCTGGATTTTCGGAGTACGGAAGTCCCACGAAAATCATGCCGAAGTGAAATAAAGGCACCATGGCGGTCAAAATTGCTGCCTCATGGCCGGTATGGATAGAAGCCGTCGAGTTAAAAATGCCCGTTGGCTTCCCTTCCAAAGCCCCTTCAACACATAGCTCTCCAGCCATTTCTAGGAACAGCTTGACTTGAGCAGGCATCGTGCCATAGTACGTAGGAAACCCCCACAGTATACCGTCTGCCCACCTTAAATCGTCATTGCTTGCAAAGGGAATACTCTCCTGTAACGCACCTGCTGCTTCATATTTACTATAGCGATCAGTCAGTCGGAATTGATTAGATAAGCCTTTGCTGCTTGCCGGCCTCTCCTTCTCTGGCTGGATGACACGATTCTGGGGAGCGGCCATTTCGGGAATGCGTACGATCTTTACCTGATGCGCTCCTGATTGGCTGGCTCCATTGGCAACAGCTTGTGCCATCTGGAAGACATGACCGAATGCGCTGTAATAAATAACGAGTAGGTTGGCCACCGTCAACTTCACCCTTTCGCGAATTCATGTTTATGGAAGGAAACCATCCGTGCTGCCTCGTCCCAGTAGTGAGCTAACGTGTTGTCCTGCCATTTGGTTTTGGCTGCCGCCATGCGTACCCACTTTCCTCCGCAATACACCCAGCGTCGTTCCGGCAGCATGGTGAAGATCTCTTCCGGCGTACCGCCATCAATGATAACAAAGTTCGCTTCATTACCTGACTTAATGGCATCATCGGTAAGTCCCAACACCTTAGCCGGGACATCCGTAATCATGCGCAGCAAATTGCGAAGATCGTCAGGCCTTCCCATATGTGCAGCGTAGGAGCCGATTAAAGCCATTTGCAGCAAATCGCCTCGCCCGAATGGATGAAACGGATCGTGAATATTATCAGAAGCTACCGCAATAGGAATGCCCGCTTCCCATATTTCTTTCAGTCTGGTAACCCCACGCCGAACCGGAAAGCTGTCATGTCTTCCCTGCAAATACAGATTTACCGCAGGCAAGGAAACGGCTTTGAGCCCTGCATCCGCCATCTGAGTGATGATGCTGTGCGCATCTTGATCGATCATTGAAGCCAGGGCGCATAAATGATCAACAGTCACTCGTCCTTCGTAACCTTCCGCCTTCGTTCGGTAGGCGATGTGCTCAATCGTGCGGGTAGCCGGATTGTCGGTTTCGTCACAATGAAGATCAATCGGCACGTTGTATTTCTCTGCTAATTTGAATACATAATCAATATCTTCTTTCGGGGTCATGGAT
>NZ_JBFTQB010000453.1:0-5915 GCF_056398785.1 Paenibacillus sp. 01T422
ACTTCATATAGTCCACTCAACTAAAAAATGTCCACCCTGCTTTGTCCTCATTAATCATCAACAAACAATAGTTCTAACATGGGGTTAATCACCCTCCCCTCCTGCCTTTTCGCTAATGTGTGGCGTCTGTTTTAACCAATTCTAGGAAAAATAAGTTTAAAACTCAATGGAATATTTTATTTGGAAAATTGATTTTTTTTAGGACAAAAAAAGCCGCAGCTATGCGACTTTAAGTTTATAAGCCATATGGAAATCATTCGTGCTTAGCAATTGTAGACTTTTACTTCTTCAGTTTGTTTTTATGTGGCAATGAAATAAGTCCCTGCACTAACTATTTAATGGATATATAAGCTGTATGTCCTTAGCTTTAACCATTCCTTCATATATGACGTAATTATGGTCTGCACCTACAATACATAAAATACGTTTGCCTAGATGTTTATTGATTGCATTCTTTATCCGTTGAGTCATGATTAGATTTCTGCATTCCCATTGAAATACATACGACTCTGGATTGATTTCTTTTAGCCAGTCGTATTTCTGCTTGGTAATAGTGTCGTATTCCAATGAATTGAAAGGAATAGCACTTGCGTTCCAAGTGGAAAGTTGTCTCTGAAACCATTGCTCGGATTCCGTGTTCAATACGCTCCGTTGTTGCTCGTTATAGTGTTTGAATGGATCAAAATCCATCCAAACATCGAGTTCCACCCAATCAATAGGTTCAAAATCGTATTTCATCTCTTCGCATAAGGGAAAAATTAAATCCCAGTACTCACTTGCAGGTTCTCCCCAATATCCTCGATGTGTGGAATCCCTTTTGTATTTCTCCCAGCTGTCGGGAAGTACTTCACCGCATATGACATCTGGATTAAATTCTAAAATCAACTTCTTTATTACATCCAAAGTGAAATGATACTTGTTTCGCAATTCATTGTCATGAATGACCCCTAAGATTCCAACTGTTGACATGATTCTCCCCCATCTAGTCAGATTTGTTGGTTTGGTAACACCTGATAAAACTATGATTTAATAATCATCTAATTAGATGAACGTCTAATATCAAGGTACAAGAACACAATTCCTTTGTCAACCTTTTATTAAGCGTTTTCGAAAAGCTATTGCACACTCAACACTCCAGTCAACAACGTTGATTGAATAGGATGCTCCCATAACATAAGATAGACCTAGATCGACGATCAACACGTTGTTCATTACGAATTTGAAAAGAGGATGCCCCTCGCCAGCTTCATGGCTTTAGGGACATCCTCTTTTCATTTGTATTATGATTTCATTCCGAAATATTTGATCTTCACATAAATGATTGCCATTTCTTCAGGCGTTTGCTGCATATCGTTATTCAGCCAATCTTCGATAATACCTAGATAAGCAGAGGTTGCAAATGCGGAAAAATACGTTTTGGGTATCGTTGGATCATCCAATTTCTCAATAAACTCCGCGAAAAATCCATTTTTCAAAAACAATTTCAGTTTCTGTGCAAAGGCAGGATCACCTTGAGATCCTAATAGACCCTTCAGCATCCGACCGTTCTGTTTGATAAATTGAAAAACTTGTACCAATGGAAAATATGGCGTATTTTCTTGATGACATTTCCGCATATCCAGCACATTCAGCATTTGCATGTAATGGGTCAACTGAGTTAGAAAATCATTTTCTATTTGATCAATCAAGTCATATTTGTCCAGATAATGCAAATAAAATGTGCCGCGATTGATCTGTGCTTTAAGYGTCAARTCCCTGACAGTAACACTGCTAAATCCTTTTTCCTCGATGAGAAGCAACAAGGTGTCTTTTATTAATACACGCGTTTTTCCGATCATCCGATCATGCACTTTCTTTACCAAATGCCTCTAACCTCTCAAGTAACGCCGCCACTACTCAACGTTACAATTTATTGACACACTCTTATCCTTAAAGTATTGTAATCCGATGCTAACAAACAATCAACTTGATCCCAACTGAAATATCTACCTAGGTTTTTGTAACGGAACATCATTTCAATAAGCCCGAGCATGCTTTTGCGTGGAAACAACTTGGCTTTACTCATACTGCATCGTAACGACACCTCTGAATTCATCGAGGTTTTCCTTCGTCACCTGCAAAGTCTTCACCTCTGTCCGGCGCGTCCCCACAGCCTCGATGAACTTATCCACCTTGGCAAAAACAATTTTCCCAAGAATGCCTAATGCCTTTGTCCGATAATGCATCGGGATCGCAACAGTCGCTTGCAATTGACGCATCACGTGAGCAGCTTCCTCACCATCGAGCGTCATTTTGCCTCCTACAGGAACGATGAGAATGTCGACCTTGCCGATTTCCTGAGCCTGCTCCTCTGTGAGAAGATGACCCAGATCACCACAATGACAGATCGTTAACCCATCTATTTTGAATCGAAAAATGATATTAGGGCCACGTTTCTTCCCATTCACTTTATCGTGGAACGTCTTGAAACCGTCGATACTCACATCACCGCGTGTATATGATTTCAGCTCATTAACCAGCAAGTAATCGCCCGATGCGGCTTGCACTTTGTTGTGATCAGCATGATTATGCGTGACGACGACAATATCGGATTCAATCGGAACCGGCATGCGATAACCAAGAAATTTATAATAAGGATCGATGAGAATTCTCGTTCCCTCTTCAGACGTTAGCAAGAATGAAGAATGACCAAACCATTTAATTTGCATGAGTACAACCCTCTTTTGTTTATTGGATAATCGTAAGCTCCCTATTGGCTTGGATCTTTTTATACACGTTAAAATAGACCCAACCTGCATTGATCAGCAACAACGCACCCGTGACTATAAATACATATCTACTGCCGAGCCAAGCCGCTACCTGTCCGCCCAAAATAGCACCTGCAAATACGCCTAAATATCCTGCCGACATCGTAAAACCGAAAACTCTTCCGGTAATCGCTGTGGGCGTGATTTTCTTGATCAATATATTCACCGTAGGAGTCAAACCTGCCGCCGTGAGACCTAGCAGAAAGCGAAGAACCATCAGCTCCCAAGGATTGGTTACGAAAGCTTGGGGGATGAAGATGATGCCGGCAGCAATAAGCGAAATCAACATCACTTTATGTGCCCCTATGCGATCGGACAGTTTTCCAAGCCTTGGCGCAGCAAAAATATTGGCCAATCCAGAGGCTGAGAATGTGATCCCTGCAATCAGAGCTACATGATTAAGATTATGGGACAACTGGGTAATATAGACGGTGAGAATGGGTTCAACGGAATAAAGCGCTACGGTTAAAATAAAAAAGGTGACGAACATCGTTATCGTCAAGCTCTTCTCTGGAATAAGTGCCCAAATTTCTTTGGCGCTTTGCACTTGTTTATCTTCACGCGTGAATGTTTCTTTCACGAACATGGCCGTCGTCATGAAAGCCAGCAGCATTAGCCCGCCTGTGATAAAAAACACATTTTGCATGCCGAAATTCTCTACGAGAAATCCGCCAATTAAGGGGCCCAGCAATGAACCTGCAATACTGGCAGTTGACAAGGTAGCTAAAGCGTAACCTGCGTGGTTCTTTTCCGTCTGCGTTGCAATTAAAGTTGTGCAGGCCGTCCCATACCCCGTTATTATGCCCTGCAATAGTCGCAGCCCGATCAACACATATACATGGGGAGCAAAACCCATGCTGCCAATAACAATAGCCATGCCAAGACTTGCTCGCAGCAACATCGGTTTACGCCCGAACTTATCCGCGGCAGCCCCCCAAATAGGTGAGAAAATAGCAGAGACGACAAAGGTAATCCCAAAAGCAATGCCCGAATACTGGGCAATTAAACTTGCATCATTTACACCAAGATGCTGGATAAAAAGCGGTAATACTGGCGCAATCTGACTCATGCCCACGCCTGTCACAAACATGCCAAACCAGCAAACGATCAAATTTCTTTTCCAAATTGGCATMGAAACAAGCCTTCTTTCCATCTTCTTGCTGCAGAGCTTACATCTTAATGTGTACCAAAAGAATGGATCCACGCGTCTGTAGTCAGTACCTCTGCTTGACGAGGGAATACCTTCTCAACGAGAACCCGGTGAACCTCGGGATCGCCATCCAGGCATGCATCTGAAAGAACTTTCAACGTATAATCACGATCCGCTGCTTCTCTCAGAGTAGACAGCACGACACCACTAGTAGCAATTCCAGTAAGAATCAATGTGTCGATTCGGAGAGATCGAAGGATGACCTCTAGATCGCTTCCGGAGAATGCGCTAACGCGGAGCTTCGTTACGATCGGCTCTCCTGGCTCAGGCTTCACAGATTCATGAATTTGTGTCGCTATGTCTGAAGTAGTCATGCCACCGTACTGCGAGATTCTTGCTGCCATATTGTTGCGCGGGTTAAGCTCAGGGTAACCTTCGCGGAACGCGATTCGCACATAAATAACCGGGATATCGTTCTTGCGCGCGGCTTCAATTGCTTTTTGAAATGGAAGCAGCTCCTCTTCGGGGAAACGAGATGCGATACCGTTCTGCAAATCCATGATCAACAATGCGCTTTTATCGTAATTCGGCATGTCTTGTACACTCCTATTCCTTATGATAATATTAAGCGGAGACCTCTCCATTTATAATAAACGGAGACTTCTCCGCTTGTCAAGACGACTCATACAACACAATAGGAAGTGATGATTATCATGTTTGATTCAGAGACACCCCCTCGTTCAGAACGTCGCGACGCAGCCGAGAATCGCCAGCGCATCTTGGATGCGGCATTTCGATTATTCGATCAGAATGGCGTCGAACAAGTTAGTATGAACCAAATCGCCGCGGAGGCACAGATCGGTCCAGGTACACTATATCGCCGCTATCGCAACAAGGGTGAACTGTGTTTGGATTTAATGAAAGAGAACATCATTCTCCTCTTTGAAAATATTGAAACATACATGCAACAACACCGCACAGCTCCGCCAAGCCAACGATTGAACGGCATTCTCGAGTTATTTATCGCTTTCAGGGAGAAGAAGTCCCAGTTGCTTCAAGGCGTTGAGGGATAAAAACCCTCACCAGATGGCGAGGGTTTATCTGACTATCAAGTCAAGAGCTTGATCAAACGGTCTACTTCTCGCTGCCAATACCCCTTGCCCACTTGGGTCTCTTGGATCATTAGCCCTGTGACCACGGAGAAATAAAGAAAGAGCAGCTGCCGGGGATCACCTTTTCCGAATTCACCAAGTTCCTGCCCTTTTACAAATATAGGAACCAATAAATCCATCGTATCCTCGGGGCGATACCGCGAGATTGCTTGCCTAGCCTGCTCCGGCACTCCCTCCTCAGTTTGAGCCTGCTGAATGAGTAAGAAATAGTGCTTGTGGCTATCGTCCAGCATGTTCCATGTTAGTGCTTTGAATTGTTCAATTGGCGTTCCCGGAAGCAATGGTACGTTCCTTATCGAGGTTTGCGCCTCTTCTATGGCCTCATGAACGAGCAGCGTGAACAGTTCTTCCTTGGACTGAAAATAACGGTAAGTAAGCCCTTGGCTGATACCGGCTTCCGCGGCAATCATGCTTATCTTCGTGCCGGCAATCCCTCTGCTTGCGAACACTTTGAGCGCAGCCTTTTTGATTTGCTCTCTTCGTTCGTCGTAGTTGCGATCGGGCGGGTTATTCGTTTGCGACATTGTGGTTACTCTCCTCTATGATATTTCCGAATTTCGAGTTTGACTCTCACTAACTTCCCAGAGCTTTCGTGCACATACCTCATTATAGCCCGGAGAGGCGGGGCGGGTTTCCTTCATATCCGCAAAGTACTTGCCGTTCTCTCCACTAATTTCGCTCGAATCCGCAAGCCAGACGAGCGTCTCTGCTCCTTTTTCCACTGGTTGGGAGAATCGTTTCATGACGGCCATCGTCATCCGCGCCAGCATGCCATTATCCTGATTG
>NZ_JBFTQB010000454.1:0-5015 GCF_056398785.1 Paenibacillus sp. 01T422
GTCCTTATCATTAGCTAAAGTTAATATTAAACTAGCAAGGGATGCGTAATCTCCTGGATTATAAAATACCCCATTAACGCCATTTTGAATCTGTTCTTTTAATCCATAAACTGGAGTGGTAATTATCGGTAACTCACATGCCATTGCTTCAAGTGTTACGCGAGGAAAACTTTCAACTCTTGAAGTGCATAAAAATACATCAGCCGCTGAAAAATACAATGAAATTTGAGGTGTCTCTTTAATTATTTGAATTCTTTCTTTGTATTCATTGCTTAATTCGTTATAAATCTTCCAAAGCTCATTACTATATTCGCTTTCTCTGTCACCAACAATAAAAAACTTGAGATTATGCATTGCCTCACTTGGAATCTCTTTTACTGCATTAATTAAGTCTATTTGTCCTTTACGTTCACAGACCGTCCCCAATAACAAATATGCAACTTCATTCTCTTGCACATCAAGCTTGCTTCTAGCCTTTTCTTTGGTCCAATCGTCCAACTTTTCTTTGATACTAGTGATATTGATACCATTATAAATAGTTGTAAAACTTCGATGACTATTTAACTCCTCGCACTGCTCTCGGGTAGCGTCAGACACAAATATGACTTTATAAGGATATTGCATACAATTTAAAGCTTGAGTTGCAATGTCATCTCCGAAATAGTTGAAATATGTTTGCCAAGGTTCACTTTCATGAATATTCCATATGCTTGGTATATCAGCTCTTTTTGCAGCATCAATGCTGAAAAATGATTGATAGGTGTTTCCATAAACAACATCAATATTCCACTCTTCTAAATGAATAGAAAATTCATCAATAGCTTTATTGTAAGAACTTATTCCATTTACTTCAGACAACGGATGTTTAAAAACAAAGACTTGTACACCATTCTCTTCGTATAATTTTCGCAAAGGTCCTTCACTTGGGCAATAAACAATAGGATTAAAAACGCCCTTTTTCTTCAAATCAATAGCAATCTCATATTGATGTAGTGCTCCACCAGTCCAATCTAAAGTAAATGTACATATTAGTACATTCATCAGTGAAACATTATTGAAGTCATTAATTAAGCGTGAATTAATTTCAAATCTTTCATTTTCAAGGGATAGGTTACGATTATAATAGGGATCGATTATACTTCCGTATAGTTCTCTAAATGCAGCTGGCTCTGCCGGATTATCAACGAATCCTCTGGTAAGGCCTTCGTAATGATATAATTCTGCTGTAGGGCAATAAACAATTCTCTTGCCTTTATCATGAACTTTATAACAATAATCTACATCGTTATAAGCTACAGCAAATAGATCACTATTAAATCCTCCTACCTCTAAGAATAAATCCTTAGTAGTAAGTAAACAAGCCGCTGTAACTGCGAGATAATTTCTTGATACTGCTGTGTAACTCAAGTAACCATTATCCCAATGTGGAGCTAATTTAAACGCAGGACCGACCATGCCTTTGTATAAACCATGAATAACCCCTGCATGTTGAATTCTATTATCAGGATAAATTAGTTTTGCCCCTACTATTCCTACACCTTCAATTCCCATATAACCTATCATTTGACTTAGCCACTCTGGCGAGATTACTTCTGTATCATTATTCAGAAATAGAATATATTGCGAATCAACCTCTTCGACTGCCAGGTTGTGAATTCGCGCATAGTTAAATTTACCCTCAATGTTATTAATTTTTAAAACTTTATGAGGTAATGTTTTTAAATATAATAATGTATTTTCATCGTCGCTTTCGTTATCAATGACAACAATTTTATAATTTTTATAGGTTGTTAAAGTAACAATAGAGTCAATGCATTTTTTAAGAATATTTTTGTTATTCTTAGTTGGGATAATAATCGAAACTTCAGGACCACTTTCGGGAAACTTATGCGAATAAATCCCACACCCCGCTTTATATGCCCAGTCTGGCTGATATACCTCCCCTTCTATTCCTCTACGGGAAAATGCATCCTGTATAGCCTTTCTACCTGCTTCAAAACTACTCGGTTTTGCATGTCCAGAAGATGCAGTCGAACCAGGGAGTACTCGCCAATGATATAAGATTTTGGGTATGTGTCCTATATGTCTCGCTTTTTCAGTTACCCTCAATGCCAGATCATAGTCTTGGGAACCTTCATAGCCTACTTGCATACCTCCAACTTGACTGTACATTTCAGCTCTTAAAACAAAAATGTGACTTAAGTACATATATGATAAGAGTAACTCCGGAGACCAATCAGGTTTAAACTGTGGATCAAATCTATTACCTTCATTGTCGATTTTATCATCATCAGAATATAAAACATCTGTTTCAGGATGTTCATCTAGATAAATAGCAATTTCAGCTAAAGCATCTTTTGTTAATTCATCATCATTATCCATTAAAACTAAAAACTCACCTTTGGCTAGCTCAACAGCACTATTAGTAGCCAAACTAATATTTCCATTTTTTTCCCTGTAATTAATAACAATTCTTGAATCAAGTAAAGCATATTTATCAAGAACTTTTCTAACCTCAGGATCTGTACTTGAATCATCTGCAATACATAACTGCCAATAAGGATAGATTTGATCTATTACGCTTTCTATAGCCTTGATAAGAAACTCTATGGGTGGATTATATACTGGCATTATTATGCTTAAAATTTGCTTATTTCTTATTCCTAAAATTTTGTCATTTAATAATTTTTCTCTTAAACCATTCCATTGATTAACTTCTAACCATGCATCATAAGTATCCATTTGAGGCGGTATTGTTAGACCTTTTGGAATATTGGTACTACTTATTTCAACAGATGAATTCCATTTATGTAGAGCTTTTCGTAGTAACACTGGAAATTCATGTATTTTGGGTAATCTGCCTCTTTTTTTATACCAACTTCTACCTTTTTTTGCCGAAAAGGAAATAAATGAGTATAATTTTCTTATTTTTTTAGCATATCTCACTATTTTCTTCTCCAAAATCGAGACTCGAATAATATTAAAATCTATTATTTCGAAATTATTCTTTCTATCGATAGGATCCAATCTTATACTCTTTTTCTCTAAATTAAAATCCACATACAATTCTCTCTTTTGTCCTGTCTCACCTAAATCATAACTATCTTCCTCGGAATATCCTTTGCCACTATTTAAGTAAAGACGTGTATTTCCTGTTACATGTCCTTCACCTTTAATATGGACAATAACTTTAGAAAACCCTAAAGGATAATCTCCAATGAGTTCAAATTGAGGGTCTTCTGATGTGGCAATCCATTTTTCATCATTTTGCTCTAGACCGGCAACAGGGACTAATATGGGATTAAAACTCTTCCTAATTATAAGATCTTTTAGATCTATAATAAAATTCTTTGGGTTTCTTAGAATTCGACCAGAAAATCTTAAAACTCTTGTTAGTTTCCAAGAGGACGAATTTTCCATTTGCTGAATTTGATACATCTTATTTTCTAAATCCTTTTCTAACCTAACTACTTTATTTTCAAGTTTTTCAATAATTTCTTTTTCTGCAGTCATTCTTTTCACACCCTAGGATAAATATTATTTAACGCTTTTTAAAGGCTTTAATAATATTAAAAGGAAATTTACCTTTTATCTCTTTTAATTCGCCGTTTAATTCATCTATTTTTTTTATATTTCGATCATATTCATCTTGTAATTTCAAGATTTCATTTTTATAATATTCCTCAGAATTAATTGACAGATCAATTTGTTCTTGTAATTTTTGAAGATTTTTTTCAGCTTCACTTATTTTAAAATTAAGGTAGTCAATGGACTTTTTAGCTTCTTGATTCTCATGCACTAATTTTTCGATTGAATCTCCGGCTTTTTTAATTTCAAGTTGTTTTGCATCTATTACTAATTTTGCATTATTGATCTGTTGTAAGTAATCGGACTCATTTGATTGTTTTATATTTTTTTCTTTTAATTCTTTTTCCAAACTAATAATTGAAATTTTAGCATTTGAAATTTCTGTTTGTAATTGATTAATTGAATTTTGGGCGTTTAATACTTCTGAATTTTTTTCATTTATTGTATTTCTTGCGTTTATTACTTCTATATTTTTTTCATTTATTGCATTTCTTGCATTTATTATTTCAATTTCATAATTTTCAATAGTATTTTGAGCTTTTGTTATTTCAGAATCAGCAAATCCATTAGTAAACTGTGATTCCCTAAGATCAGGAAGAGCACTATTACTACATATCACAATGAAATACATTGGTTCTAAATTTAAAATATTACCAATGAAATTCGTGGTTTCAAATTCCTTTTTCATGTCCCAAACTAGAGAACTTCGAATCATTCTTTGACCATAAAAAGAACAATTCTGAAAATACTTTTGCATAAGTTCTTTAAATTCATCTTGATAAAATTCGTGAAGATGAAATGGATTATTAAACATTCTAGCATCCGTATACTCCGACTTATTTGGAGTTGAGATCACTAAAAGTCCTTCCTTTTTCAAAACTCTGCTTAATTCAATGATTGCTTTTTCAGGCTCATTGACATGTTCAATAGTTTCATATGAGATTATTATATCAAATTCATTTTCTGAAAATGGGAGCGAATAAATGTCAGATGTTTGAAACTTTATATTTTGCGAACTATATTTTAATTTAGCAGCCTGTATGCTTTCTTCATTAATATCAACTGCTGTAACATTTTTCGCATATTCGGAAATAATACTTGACCCATAACCTTCCCCACAAGCAATATCAAGCACATTTTTATCTTTTACTAAATCTTTAATCAACTGGTAGCGATGCATATGTTCATAAAAAGAAATATCATATCGGTCGRGAATAAATCGTTCGCTCATTTTATTCTTCCCCCAATTTGTAAGTATCAACTTGAACTGAATTAATTCCGACTAAACCAATTACCTCTTTTGAACTAAAAGATGTAACTATTAAAGCATTCTCAATCCAATCGCACATAACGTGATTTTCTTGTGTACCATTTGCAATTGCTGGAGAAATGCTGTAATTTCCTGGTTGAAGCAATGGCCATGGAAA
>NZ_JBFTQB010000455.1:0-4997 GCF_056398785.1 Paenibacillus sp. 01T422
AAAAAGATAAATGGATTTTTTTGGAAAATGGTGCCTACGCTTAGGTGGAGCTACTTTTAATTTATGTCAGTTTGAAACTTTGTGAATTTTTGCACGAACATCTGCTAAGTTGATAATGTGTAAGGTTTGATGCAACGCTAGTGTAGAAACTCCAGCTAATCCGTTGGTAGGCTACCCGAAATTGCTGGATTTGATGAGATTAGTGGTAGAAACCTCCGTTAATTGCGAGAAAATGGATGAATTGCAGCAAATAGCAGGAGGAATCGGCGTTGCTCAGAAAAAGAAAGTGAATTAAAAGCTTGAATTTGTTGTAGCTTGTACAGGATTCGAGGTTCTAACGCCAGTTCCATCAAACAAAAGACCCTTTTACCACAGGAAATGTGGATGGAAGGGTCTTTATGTTAGAAATGAAGGTTATGATTTCTTTAAACGTTCCAATTGGGTGGTTACGCTCTCAATCATTTGAACGAATGAAGTGAGTTCCTGCGCACTAGCTGCTTGTGTACGCGCGAAGTGAGTCGTCTCCTCGGAGCCCTTCTGTACGAGCTCGAGCTTCTGAGTGATCAGCTTCAGCTTCTTCTGGATGGTATCCAGTGCTTCCCGTGAATGCGTAGCCAGCTTGCGCACCTCGTTAGCGACAACTTCAAAGCCGCGGCCATGCTCGCCTGAGCGGGCAGCTTCAATCGCTGCATTGAGACCAAGCAGATGCGTCTGGTCGGAGATTTCTTTCATAACGGAACCCATTTTGGAGATATCTTTGATCTCATGTTGGAGTTCGTCAATGCGATGGTTGGATAAATCTTGCGACTCCGCCGTTTTGATCGCCGTATCAGCTACCGTCTGACTGCTGCCGCCTAGCTCAACCATCATGGAAGCAAGGTCCTGCACAACACTGGAGATGGTCGTCAGCATGATAGCCTGCTCGTCCGCCAGCGTTTGGATTTTCAGTTTTTCATCCTGCTCGTAGGCTTCCAGAACAAGTTGACTGTCCAGGTTGAACATTTTGCTTAACGCAAGAAGCACTTGCATCCACTCGTCAGGCATAATTTCTTTGAAATGCTGTGTGGCGATGTCGGTATATTTTAAATACGTGCCCAAATACCAGGAGGTTGTCAGGCCGATGCGGGAGTGCACTTTTCCTATGTATAAGCGTTTCATTATGTATTCATCGTCAATAAGTCCGGATGCCATGGAGAGAAAGTACCAACGCTGCGTCTCTTTCAGGCGCTCAATCGTGCTGTGCTGCTTAATAATCGCTACAAGCTCAGGAACCTGGATGATATCGGCATACAGTTGGTCGACCAGTTTCTCTACAACAAGTTGGAAAGCTTCTTCTTTGCTTTTTAATAATCGTAAGTCTGCGTTCGTTAAGCCGATAAAAGTAATGAGTTTTTGACGTTCTGGTTGAACTTTAATCATTTGAATCGCTAGTCTCCTTTTGCAATGAGGAATGAGGAATGAGGAATGATCTAATGAAATGAAGGATGATGTAATGAAAAAACCGCCCTACACAACAGTGCAAAGCGGTTGACTTATGGGCTTGTACAAGCCTACTTCATTACTTGAATAACAGTTGCAACGGCTGCAATGATAAACAAGATGCCAAAGAACGCGCCAAATCCGATACCAACATCCATGAAATCGTTACGCGGCTCTTCATACACGTGAAGCTCAGGGTGTTTAGGATCGCTCATGTGGTTACCCCCTAACGTCCGACATTCTAAAGTTTAAACTTAGTATACCCAAATTCGCTGAAACTTGTAAAGCTAATGGAAGTGACAATTATGCAAACAATAACAGACAGCAGCGGAAAGAATAAAATAAGTCTTGACTCTGACATTAGTGTTATGGTTTACAATAAAGTTATCCTTACTTGATCAAGGAAAAGGAAAAAGGTGAAAGCCATGCGGATTAGTGAATTATCCAAGCTTACAGGTGCCAGCATTCGTTCTTTGCGGTACTACGAGGCCAAAGGGCTTATCGCAACGCAGCGCGAAGAGAATGGCTATCGGGTTTTTAACCAAATGGCTGTTGAACGCGTGAAAACCATTCAGTTTTATTTGAGCCTGGGCTTTACGACCGAGCAAATCGAAAGCTTTCTAAACTGCGTCATGAAAAATCAGGAGTCGCAATGCGATGATCTGCTGCCACTCTATACGGAGAAGCTTCAGGACATTGAGCGACAAATGGAAATGCTGCAGCTGCTGCAGGCGAACTTGAAGGATCGTATTGCTTATATCGAGCAGCAAAGGCTTCAGGGGCTGCCAGTAGGCTTGCCATCCAACTAGGTTCCAGAGCCTGCCGGATTGCTAACTTATGGTTTGGTTGAAATGGCCTATGGGTGTGGTATACTTTACATGTTGACGTTCATCGGTAGCAATTACTACTTGATGTTATAAATCCATTCTTAGAAGGAGGAACTATCATGGCAATCGTGAATGTTTCTGATAACAGCTTTAAAGCTGAAGTTGAGAGCGAAGGTACAGTACTTGTAGACTTCTGGGCACCTTGGTGCGGACCTTGCAAAATGATCGCTCCTGTTTTGGAAGAGCTTGATAAAGAAGTAGAATCTTTGAAAATCGCAAAAGTGAATGTGGATGACAATCCAGAGTCCGCTGCGCGTTTTGGCGTAATGAGTATCCCAACACTGATCGTTTTCAAAGACGGACAGCCTGTTGATAAAGTGGTTGGTTTCCAATCCAAAGAAGCTTTGAAAAATGTTGTAACTCGCCATCAATAAGTTGTTCCAAACTAGAAACAATTGTTCGTGAGAAAAAGCTCATTTTCTGCTATGCTGAAAATGAGCTTTTTTTGTGCACGAAAGGAGATAGGAATCATGACGGAGTTTGAACATGAGCAGGAGGACGCGGCTCTCCGTGAACAGCGTCTAGAAATGATAAAACATAAGCTTTCCTTATTACCGGATAAACCTGGTTGTTATATTATGAAAAACCGTGAAGGTACGATCATTTATGTAGGAAAAGCCAAAGTGTTGAAGAATCGTGTGCGCTCCTATTTCACAGGAAGCCACAGTGCGAAGACGCAAAAACTAGTCAGCGAAATCCGCGACTTTGAATATATCATCACCTCCTCCAATGTGGAGGCGCTCATTCTCGAGTGTAATCTGATTAAGCAGCATCATCCACGGTACAACGTACTCCTCAAGGATSACAAGACGTTCCCTTATATCAAGATTACACATGAAGCGCAGCCGCGCCTGGAAGTCACGCGGCGGGTATACAAGGATAAGGGCAAGTACTTCGGCCCTTATCCGAATGCTTTCGCGGCCCAGCAGACCAAGAAGCTGCTGGACCGGTTGTATCCACTGCGCAAGTGCAAGACGATGCCCGATAAAGTATGCCTATACTATCATATCGGGCAGTGTCTGGCGCCTTGCGAATATGAGGTATCCGCTGAGCAGAATGAGCGGATGGTGCAGGAGATCACCCGTTTCCTGAACGGGGGACACGATGTCATTAAGGAAGAGCTGACGACCAAGATGCTCGCGGCAGCAGAAGAACTGAACTTCGAGCGCGCGAAGGAGCTGCGCGATCATATCATGAGCATCGATGCGCTGATGGAGAAGCAGAAGATCAATGCCGTTGATGCGCAGGACCGCGACGTGTTCGGCTATGCGGTAGATAAGGGATGGATGGCGGTACATATCCAGTACATGCGCCAGGGCAAGCTGATCGAGCGGCACRTCTCGCTGTTTCCGTATTATGGTGATGAATACAGTGATTTCATCACTTATGTCACGCAGGTCTACATCGACAACCCTGCGCTGCCGAAGGAGATCTTCCTGCCTAGCATGCCTGAGGCAGAAGCGAGCGTTGCCCCTGAGGCAGACGTTGCCTCGGTTGAGCAAGCCGAGCAGCCTTCTGCGCACGCTGAGGCTGAAATGAAAGATGTCCGCGAGGCGATGGAATCGTGGCTGAAGGTCAAGGTCCACATCCCGCAGCGCGGACTGAAGAAGCAAATGGTCGATATGGCCAAAGATAACGCCCGTAACGCGCTGGATGAGAAGTTTCGTCTCGTGGAGCGGGACGAAAGCCGGACGACCAAAGCCGTGGAAAACCTCGGCGAGTGGCTCGGTATGGGCAAGATTCGCCGGATTGAAGCGTTCGATAACTCGAACATTCAGGGGACGAATCCAGTCTCTGCGATGGTCGTTTTCGTAGATGGGAAGCCCGACCGCAAAGAGTACCGCAAGTACAAAGTGAAAACCGTCGTTGGCCCGGATGATTACGAAACGATGCGCGAGGTCATTCGCCGCAGGTATGAGCGAGTGCTTAAGGATAATCTGACGATGCCGGATCTTATCGTTGTCGATGGCGGCAAAGGGCAAATTTCCGCAGCGGTCGATGTATTGGAGAATGAGCTAGGGCTGTACATTCCGATTTGCGGTCTAGTGAAGGATGCGAAACATAAGACGGCACAGTTGATGATGGGAGATCCCGCAGAGATCATTCCTTTGCCGCGGGACAGCCAGGAATTCTACCTGCTTCAACGGATTCAAGATGAGGTCCATCGCTTCGCGATCACGTTCCATCGGGAAACAAGAGCGAAGTCCATGGTTGCCTCGCAGCTAGATGCAATCCCTGGTATTGGGGAGAAGCGCAGGAAAGCGCTTTTGAAGCATTTCGGTTCCGTACGCAAAATTAAAGAGGCCGAAGTACAAGACTTCAAGCCTCTTGGTATAGGTGAGAAATTAGCGGGCGAGATTCTTAAAGCGCTCCAAGGTGAGGCGGCGGTTCCCCAGGAATAAGGGGACCCCGCCTTTTTCCATGCATCCATGTAAGGAAATAGCCGACGATTGCTGGCAGCAGGAGATACAAGATCCCGCAGAGCACATCGCTTACATGTCCCAGGGAGAAGAGCGACATGCCCATCAGGATGCTGTCCATGCAGGCATGAGCGAAGACGGCCGTAATGAAGCCGTACTTGAGGAACACATAACCAAGAATAATGCCGATAATGGTTACTTCAATTAACCG
>NZ_JBFTQB010000456.1:0-8176 GCF_056398785.1 Paenibacillus sp. 01T422
GCTTTGACTGTTTGGTGATGATGGCGGAGGGGACCCACGCGTTCCCATCTCGAACACGACCGTTAAGCCCTCCAGCGTCGATGGTACTTGAACCGCAGGGTTCTGGGAGAGTAGAACGTTGCCAAGCACAATGAAGAATCTTATTAGGAAGAAATTCCAAGAAGACTCTTTTTTTTACATCAGTACAAAATAGCGTAAAAAACCATACTAGCCCTATAAGGAGGGATTAGTATGAAAGCATTTTTTGTTAGGAAATGGATCGGTGTTTTTTTAATCTGTCTTTTGCTCTTACAAGGTTGTTCGGTGAAGATGGACGCCGTGAAAGAGGACCTGGCTCCGCTTAAATCTTTAAATCAGTTGGCGGATGAAATCCCTGCTCCAAAATTAGAAGAGGTAGTAAAACAAGCACCTACAGCTCCTCCAGCAAGACTAGCTGCACAGCGCCAGATGCCTGCTAAGCAGGTAGTTAAAGGTATTTATGTATCGGCCTGGTCTGCGGTAGGCAGTAAACTGGAGCAATTGATTAATTTAGTGGATCAAACCGATTTAAATGCCATGGTTATTGATGTGAAGAACGATTCCGGACAAGTTACATATACCTCGGCAGTGCCTTTGGTCAATGAGATAGGAGCCAGCAGCAACGTCATCATCCGTGATCTGAAGGGGACACTGAAGAGGTTAAAGGACAAGCATATATATACGATAGCACGTGTTGTTGTTTTTAAAGACCCCTATTTAAGTAAGAAGAAAAGCAATTATGCGATGAAGACTTATCAAGGTAGCGTTTGGCAGGATAATAAAGGAATAGCTTGGGTGGACCCTTACAAAGAAGAAGTATGGGAGTATAATCTTCAGATTGCCAAGGAAGCTGCTCAACTAGGTTTTGACGAAATTCAATTCGACTATGTGCGATTCCCCGAAAACAGCAAAAGGGTCGATGCTGAGGTCAAATTCGATAATCCAAGCAAGCGGACAAAAGCACAGGTTATCGAATCTTTTCTCAGTAAGGCTAAGGAGCGCCTAGGTGACGAGGTTTTTTTATCTGCTGACGTGTTTGGATTAACGACTTCCTCCGACAATGACATGGGTATAGGGCAAGACTGGGCAATGATAAGCAAACAGGTTCATTATATCTCGCCAATGCTGTATCCTTCGCATTACTCAAATGGGATGTACGGTATTAAGTATCCCGATTTGCAGCCCTATGCGGTCATTCATAAAGCCATTAGCGATGCAAATGGGAAAAACACGGAGCTCATGAGAGCAAGTGTACAAACCGCGGAAATCAGGCCATGGTATCAAGATTTTACAGCAACATGGGTGAAACCTCACAAGAAGTACGGAAATATAGATGTGAAGGAGCAAATTAAAGCGGCTAAGGAGCAGGGTGTGGAACAATTTTTGTTATGGAATTCGAACAGCACATATTCCTATCGTTAACCGAATGTTCTTATTCGGATGGCTGCCGATCTCTGAAGGGTTCCTTTTCCTTGACACGAAAAATGGGCTTTTGTTAAGATTGCAATCATATACGGTGAGCAGGATGCTTATGTCAAAGTTTTTGAAAAGAGAGATCTAAGGAGGAATATGTGTTGTGAGGGAAGACAAGTTTGGTAAGGAAGGTTTAACGTTTGATGATGTGCTGTTGGTGCCAAGGAAGTCTGAAGTGTTCGGTAAGGAGATCGACGTTTCAACGGTTCTTGCTCCTCATGTGAAATTGAATATCCCGTTCATCAGTTCCGCGATGGATACTGTTACAGAATCTGCCCTAGCGATTGCAATGGCCAGAGAAGGCGGAGTTGGAATTATCCATAAGAACATGCCTATCGAGCTTCAAGCTGAGCATGTAGACCGTGTTAAGCGCTCAGAGAGCGGGGTTATCACAAACCCCTTCTCCTTAACGCCGGAACATCATGTTTATGATGCAGAAGAGCTAATGGCGAAGTATCGGATATCAGGTGTACCAATCGTAGATGAGACAAACAAGCTTGTTGGGATTTTGACRAATCGTGACTTGCGTTTTGTTCATGACTACTCAATTAAAATTAAAGAAGTAATGACGAAAGAAGGCCTTGTTACAGCCCCTGTGGGAACTACGCTTCAGCAAGCGGAAGGCATTCTTCAAAAGCATAAAATTGAGAAACTTCCTTTGGTCGATGATCATTTCGGGCTGAAAGGATTAATCACGATCAAAGATATCGAGAAGGCGATTCAGTTCCCTAACTCCGCGAAGGACGCACAAGGTCGTTTACTTGTAGGGGCAGCTGTAGGCGTTTCAAAGGATGTTATGGAGAGAGCTGCTGCGCTCGTCAAAGCAGGAATTGACGTGATTGTAGTAGACTCAGCACACGGCCATCACATTAATATTGCTGAAACTGTGAAAAAGATAAGAGCCCTATATCCTAATCTTCCTATCATTGCAGGAAATGTAGCTACAGGCGATGGAACACGTGATCTGATCCTAGCTGGAGCATCCATGGTGAAGGTCGGTATTGGTCCAGGATCCATTTGTACGACACGAGTTATTGCAGGTATCGGTGTTCCACAAATTACAGCTATCTATGATTGTGCGCAAGCAGCTGCTGAATTCGGTGTTCCCGTTATCGCCGACGGCGGTATCAAGTACTCAGGTGACGTGGTAAAAGCGATCGCGGCTGGGGCGAGTGCCGTTATGATTGGTAGTCTTTTTGCTGGAACAGATGAAAGCCCAGGAGAATCGGAGATTTTCCAAGGACGTAAGTTCAAAGTTTACCGCGGTATGGGTTCTCTAGGCGCCATGAAGGAAGGCAGCAAAGACCGCTACTTCCAAGAGAACGAGAGCAAACTTGTACCTGAGGGCATTGAGGGGCGCGTAGCGTACAAAGGGCCATTAGCTGATACTGTGTATCAACTTGTTGGCGGTCTTCGTTCTGGGATGGGCTATTGCGGTGCACGCAACATTCAAGAATTGATTCACGATACGCAGTTTATCCGGATTACAGGTGCTGGATTGAAGGAAAGTCACCCACACGATATTCAAATTACAAAAGAAGCACCTAACTACTCATTATAATTGTAACAATTTGGCTATAAATGGAGGCACAGGATTTGAACCTGTGTCTTCTTTTTTTTGTCTAATAGGGTGTGTTACAATATAAAATGTTATAAAAATTACTAGGGAGAGTGAAGTTGTGAGATTTTTTAGTTTGACAAAGAAAAAGATTGCTTTGGTGTTAGGTGTTAGTTTAATCGCTCAATCCGTACTTTTACATATACAACCGGCGTTCGCCGCAGATACCAAAGCACCAGCCGCAACGACAGCTCCTACGACGACTGCAGCACCTGCGGGGAGCGAGTTGAAGGTTAATGCCAAATCCGCGATTATTATGGAAGCAAGCACAGGCGCTGTTCTCTATGAAATGAATGCAGATGAGGCGCTACCACCGGCTAGTATGGCGAAGATGATGACAGAGTACTTTGCGAAAATGATGAATGATAAGGCTAAGCAATTAGGCATGTCCGACAAGGCTCATTTTATCAGCGCTACAGGACTTTCTCGTGCCGATCTGAAGGATCCGCCGCAATCGATTGAGGGCGAAACGAAAATGACAGCGCGGGACGCGGCAATTCTTGCCTATAACATCCTTAAGGACCATAAGGAAATTCTCGATTTCACGAAAATTCCTAATTTAAAGCTGAGACCAACGGATAAAACGCCTATGATCAATTGGAACTGGATGCTGGAAGGCAATTCAACCAATGCTAATTTTAAAAAGTACTCATATGCAGGTCTGGACGGTTTAAAAACAGGTTCCACGGATGATGCCGGCTACTGCTTTACGGGTACTGCAGAAAAGAACGGGATGCGTCTTATCACGGTTGTGATGGGAACGAAGACAGAACCGGAGCGTTTTAACGAAACTAGGAAGCTGCTCGATTATGGTTTTAATAATTTCGAGATTAAACCTTTCCTAAATGCGAAACAAGAAATAGATTCTTTGAAAATCGTAAACATTAAGAAAGGCGTGCAAACGCAAGTGCCTCTAGTAACGAAAACAGGTCTAACCTTCGTTACGAAAAAAGGCGCGAAAGATACGGATTTTAAAATCACAGCAGAGCCGTTGGAAGAGAGTAAACTGGTAGCTCCAATTGCGAAGGGCGATACACTGGGTAAAGTAAAAGTTACCTACAATGGACAAGAAAAAACAGCAGATCTTATTGCCAATGATGATGTCGAAAAAGGAAGTTGGATCCGGCTATTGTTCCGTTCCATCAAAAACTTCTTTAGCGATATGTTTAAAGGGATTAAGGGTGGTTCCTAGACCAGATAATGGGTTGTATAATGCCCCTCCTTCATGTAAAATGTTTGTTTAGAAGTTTACTATCGAATCGTGTAGGAAACTGTATAAAATCGCACTAAGGTATAGGAGGAAATAAAGAATGGAAACAGGAACATCCCGCGTTAAAACAGGTATGGCCGAAATGCAAAAAGGCGGCGTAATTATGGACGTTATGAACGCCGAGCAAGCAAAGATCGCAGAAGCAGCTGGTGCCTCCGCTGTTATGGCGCTAGAGCGCGTACCTGCTGACATTCGTGCGGCTGGCGGGGTATCCCGTATGGCTGATCCAACTATCGTTGAGGAAGTTATGAAAGTCGTATCCATTCCGGTAATGGCGAAAGCAAGAATCGGACACTTTGTAGAAGCAAAAGTCCTGGAATCTCTGGGCGTTGATTATATCGATGAGAGTGAAGTTTTGACACCTGCGGATGAAGTGTTTCACATCAATAAACGTGATTTCACCGTTCCTTTCGTGTGCGGTTGCCGTGATCTAGGCGAAGCTTTGCGCCGTATTGGGGAAGGAGCTTCCATGCTTCGTACCAAAGGTGAGCCGGGAACAGGCAACATCGTCGAAGCTGTTCGTCACATGCGTCAGATTCAAGGTCAAATTCGCAAGGTTCAAGCGATGTCCAAAGATGRGTTGATGTTTGAAGCGAAAACAATTGGAGCTCCTTATGAATTGATGCTGCAAGTGCATGAAACAGGCAAATTGCCAGTTGTTAACTTCGCTGCAGGCGGTGTAGCTACTCCGGCAGATGCGGCTCTAATGATGCATTTGGGTTCCGATGGGGTATTCGTAGGTTCTGGTATCTTCAAATCAGATAGCCCTGAGAAGTTCGCGAAAGCTATTGTTCAAGCTGTAACACACTACACAGACTTTAACTTGATTGCAGAAATCTCCAAAAACCTAGGTAGCCCTATGAAGGGAATCGAAATCTCCAAGCTGCAAGCTTCCGAGCGTATGCAGGAGCGCGGCTGGTAATGACGAAAATTGGGGTTCTCGCGCTTCAGGGCGCGGTAGCAGAGCATATTCGAGGTATCGAAAAGGCAGGCGCCGAAGGCGTTGTAGTCAAGCGTACAGAGCAGCTTGCTGACCTTGATGGCATTATTCTGCCAGGTGGAGAAAGTACGACAATTGGTAAACTTATGCGCACGTTCGGTTTTATCGATGCGCTTAGAGAATTTTCTGCTGCAGGGAAGCCGATCTTCGGTACCTGCGCAGGGTTGATTGTCATCGCGAAAGAGATCACCGGACAGCCAGAAGCTCACCTTGAGCTGATGGATATCACGGTGGCTCGCAACGCGTTTGGGCGTCAACGCGAAAGCTTTGAGACGGATCTGCCGATCAAAGGCATAGACGAGAACGTTCGCGCGGTCTTCATCCGTGCCCCACTGATCGAGAAAGTGGGTCCGGACGTTGAGGTTCTGGCTACGTATAACGGCCAGATCGTCGCGGCGCARCAAGGGCATCTCCTTGCGGCATCGTTCCACCCTGAGCTGACAGACGATTTCCGTCTGCACAGCTATTTCTTAGATATGGTAAAACAGAGTCAAGCATAATTGATGGTACAAGCACCTTGATATCACCGGATACTTCGGTAAGGGTGCTTGCTTCCATATACAACCATTTTGCGCTAACGGAGGAATCTCCTTGTTTGATGTAAAGTTACTTCGAAACGATTTGGCAGCAGTGCAAGCCGCCATGCAAAACCGTGGTAAGCAGATTGAAGAGCTGAACGGTTTTACAGCATTAGATCTAAAGCGTAGAGAGCTTCTGCAAGAAACAGAGCAGCTCAAAAATCGCCGCAACACCGTTTCACAAGAGGTGGCTGGGCGTAAAAGATCCGGCGAGAACGCCGACGAACTGATTCAGGAAATGAAAGTTGTCGGAGACCGCATTAAAGAGCTGGATGATGAGATTCGCGTATTGGACGAGTCCTTACAACAAGTTCTCCTCTCCATCCCGAATATGCCTCATCCAAGCGTACCAGTTGGCCGCTCTGAAGAGGAGAATGTGGAGCTGCGCCGTGTAGGCGAAATGCCACAGTTCGATTTTGAAGTGAAGCCGCATTGGGAAGTAGCGCAAGAGCTGGGTATTCTAGATTTCGAAGCGGCGGCGAAGGTAACGGGTTCGCGTTTCGTGTTCTATAAAGGGCTTGGCGCAAGATTAGAGCGCGCCTTGATCAACTTCATGATGGACCTGCACAGCGATGAGCATGGTTATGAAGAAATGCTGCCGCCTTATATCGTGAACCGTGATAGCTTAACAGGTACGGGTCAACTTCCGAAATTTGAGGAAGATGTCTTTAAAGTAGAGAATTCGGAGTATTTCCTAATTCCTACGGCTGAGGTACCGGTTACGAACTATCACCGGGACGATATTTTGACAACAGAGCAGCTGCCTGTTAATTTCGTTGCGTTCAGCGCTTGCTTCCGCTCAGAGGCAGGGTCGGCTGGAAGAGACACACGCGGCTTGATCAGACAGCACCAATTCAACAAAATTGAGCTCGTTAAGCTTGTTAAGCCCGAAGACTCCTATGATGAGCTGGAGAAGCTCACAGGGCACGCTGAGCGCGTTCTACAGCTATTGAAGCTGCCATACCGTGTGTTATCTCTATGCACAGGTGATATTGGCTTCACATCAGCGAAGACGTACGACCTGGAAGTATGGCTTCCAAATAGCAGTGCTTACCGCGAGATCTCATCTTGCAGTAACTTCGAAGACTTCCAAGCGCGCAGAGCGAACATTCGCTTCCGCAGAGACTCCAAAGCGAAACCAGAGTTCGTACATACATTGAACGGTTCAGGACTAGCTCTTGGACGTACGGTTGCGGCGATCCTCGAAAATTACCAGCAGGCAGACGGTTCGATTGTTGTGCCTGAGGTTCTTGTACCTTACATGAACAACGTAAAAGTAATCACGAAAAAATAGCACTTGCTTCTTAGCTGGACTATGTGATACAATGCTTTTTGTCACTGCACAAGGTTGTCTCCTCTAGAGGGGACAGCTATCGTGGAGAGGTGGTCGAGTGGTTTAAGGCAGCGGTCTTGAAAACCGCCGAGGTCGCAAGGTCTCCGTGGGTTCGAATCCCACCCTCTCCGTAGCCAAGGTAATACCCCAACCAAAAAGTCATGCGATTCCTAGCGAATCGTGTGGCTTTTTTTGTTCTTTCTTTTATTAACGTGGATTTACAAATAATTACAAATAATTAAAAATAAATTAACACAAAATGTGTATTTAGGGGTATTCTCTTTTTTTATAATAGACAAGATATTCCATGCTAAGGAGAGTGAGCAACAGTTGAATACTGTCAGGAAGAGATTAATATCCGTTATGCTATCGGCGGCTGTAAGCGCATCATCGTTTGGTACCATTGTTTCAACCGCAGCTGCAGATGCTATCGTAATCCCGGGGACTCCGTATCAAGTGAATGGTACTTATGATGTAAATGTGCCGCACGTGTTTATTAACCAAGTTTATGGCGGGGGATTAACTACAGATTCTAGTAATACGGCCTCATCCCATGGTTTTATTGAGCTATACAATCCCACAAATCAAGATGTCGTTCTCAATGGATGGTCCTTACAATACGCAGATCGCGGATCGTCGGCAAAGACGGGTCCAACGGGTGACTGGCAGAAGCTGGATCTAGTTGGAACGATTAAAGCAAAATCTTCTTTCCTTGTGCTTGGTCAAGCTACAGGGGCAGGTTCTCCTAAATTTAATTTGTCAGCTACATATGACCAATTATGGACGGGACGTTGGATCAATAATAAAGGTTTGAAGGTTGCACTTTTGAGCAATCAGACAAAGCTTGACATTACGAACAAAAATCCTTTTGCCAACAATCCAAAGC
>NZ_JBFTQB010000457.1:0-4963 GCF_056398785.1 Paenibacillus sp. 01T422
GCTCGAAGATGGTCACCCGCGCGCTCGGCGCGAACCCGTTCTTCTATCTTGCGTTCAATTTCTTCTTGCATTGGAACTTTACGAATTTGGCGAATATAGTCGTCAATCACTTGTTCGTTCATTCCGTGACCCGCTCCCATCATTACGATGGAACTGGCCAAGCTCTCCAGCTGTTCGTCTTGCAGCATGGCAATGTATCGGCTTGCATCCGGCTCAGCATTCTGAGCGTAGTAAGCATATAAATAAGCAGCTAAGACTGCGTGAGCTTCAACGTTGAATTGATCTCCTAACTGCACTTCCACATGTGCGCAAACATCGCGATCATGCATCATAACAGCCAAAATCAATCGTTCAGCATTGTGATAAGCTGGCAAAAGCGAAGGCGTTTTCTTGCGTGTTCGTTCCGCTGTTCTCCCATTATTCATAACATTATTCCACAGAATTGGTTTATTATCCCCATCTGGTCGGTTTTTTTCCGATTGCAGCAAGATTTCGTGAAGGTCTAACTTCATCGCCTCATACGAGGAATCTGGGAATTCAGAAGCCAACTGCTTCAAGTAATGTTCTCGTTCCATTGGAGAGTGTAGATCACTAATTAACTTCACAGCGGATTGCAGATAACGAAGTCGGTCACCGTCCTCATGCAACTTAAAATTTTTGCGGATGTACAAAAGCTTATATTTCATCGATGGTACGGCAGGTTCAATAATCTCCCGCACGAATCGGTCAAAACCATATTGTTTTACATAATCATCTGGGTCTTTGCCATCCGGCAGCATAGCTACGGTAACTCGGCTTCCCGTTTCTTCTAGTATCGGAATGCTTTTGAAAGCAGCCGATTGTCCGGCATTATCGCCATCGTAACATACGACGATTTGGTCAGCGTTGCGGTTCAGCAGCGCCGCGTGTTCTTTGGTCAGTGCAGTCCCCATCGTGGCGACCCCGTTGCTAATCCCTGCTTCCCAAGCTTTAATCACGTCTACGTAGCCTTCAAAAAGGACCGCTTGTTGCAGCTTTCGCATATTAGGTCTAGCCAAGTGAAGATTGTACATGGTCCTGCTTTTATTAAAGAGAGTAGACTCGGGACTGTTTAGATACTTAGGTTGAGCATCGCCCATTGACCTCCCGCCAAAAGCAATGACCTTGCCGGCTGCATCGCAGATGGGGAACATGATGCGCTCCCTAAATTTGTCCACGTAGCCAGTTCCTTCGTGTTTGGCCGAAATTAATCCGCCCTTTTCCATCAGAGTGAGATCAAACTCACGTTTCACTAGCTGCTGGACTAACGTATCCCACATTGCAGGGGCATAACCGATTTGAAACGTATCGATCAGCTTATCAGAAATACCTCTTGAAGCCAAATACCCTTTTGCAACTTTGCCTTGCTCTGTATTGCCTAAAATATAATGATAAAGTTTAGCTGCAAAATCATAAGCTTTCAGCAGGGTTGCTTTCTCTTGCTGCTGCTCTGTCTGCTCCTCGGACGCTTCTTCCCACGTAATCGGGATATCCGCTTCTTCCGCTAGCTTAGTAATGGCTTCTGAGAAACTTAGCCCCTCTATTTCCATAACGAAACGAATTAAATTCCCGCCTACATTACACCCGAAACAACGATAGATCTGTTTTTCCGGCGTGACAGTGAATGAAGGACTTTTTTCTGAATGGAAAGGACATAGTCCTTTCATATAATGCCCTTGTTTACTCAAATGTACGTGCCTGCCAATTACATCAACGATGTCATGGCGTTTCAGTACAGCCTCAATGACCTCTTCAGGTATGCGTCCGTACCTCATGTTATTTCCACCCACAATTCAGGTCGCTTTTCCGACTAAGTACTATTCGCTACTCATTTTCGATTTCCTGCAATTTTTTTAAAAGTTTTGTCAAACCATGTAGAAAATATTTACGATCCTCGTCAGTAAAGGGTTTTGGACCCTTTGAATGCTTGCCCGCTCTGCGCATTTTTGCTGAAGTATGACGACGATCCAATAAGAAATCAATCGAGCTGTCCGTATATTCCTGACCCCGATTCGTCAAACAATACGAGCCTTTCGCTAACCCAAGCGCTGCGAGACCGAAATCCTGTGTCACCAAAATATCACCAGATTTAATTTGATTGGCGATGTACAAATCAACAGATTGATCGGAACGGTCCACTTGTACGACTCGAACACCAGGGTTCATCTTCATCCGATGATCGAACGAAGCAACTAACACAACTTGTACACCGAACTGCCTGCCTGCTTCTTCTATTTCGGTTTTGACGGGACAAGCATCGGCATCAACGATTATACTTCTCGCACCCATACGGTTCAGCCCACGCCCTTTTTGACGAAATCTCACCGTACTATTATATACGATGAACTTCTAAAAAATCCTGCAAGTAGAAACATAAAACCTTATTGAACCCGTTCAATATGATCCATAACCAGACTTGCCGTTTCCTCAACGGCGCGATTCGAGACATCGAAGATCACACAACCGATTTTGCTCATAATTTTGTCAGCAAAAGCCAGTTCTATTTTAATACGTTCTACATTCGCATAGGTTGCATTTTCTGCAAGTCCAAGTGTCCGAAGCCGTTCTTGGCGAATAACATTCAATTTATCCGGATCAATCCGAAGGCCGATAATTTTATCCTTTGCAACGGTATAGATAGCAGCAGGAGGCTGCATTTCTGGCACTAAAGGTACGTTAGCCACTTTAAACCTTTTGTGGGCTAAATACATGGATAAAGGAGTTTTGGAAGTGCGGGACACGCCCAGAAGGATGATATCTGCTTTTTGAATACCGCTAAAATCCCGGCCATCATCATATTTAACCGCAAACTCAACGGCCTCAACCTTTTTAAAATAGTCCTCATCGAGCGGATGGATCATCCCTGGCTGCCTACGCGGCTCTTGGCGCAGCGCTTGCCCTAAGGTGTTCACCACGGGTCCTAGAAGATCAATATGCGGAATGCCATGCTCTTTTGCTTTGGCAATAAGATCGTCACGCAATTCCGGTATGACCAAGGTAAAAACAACGATACCGCCATGAATGCGAATCGCATTAATCACTTTATCGATGCCTTCGATATCATGGATAAACGGCGCTCTTACAATCTCCACAGGAACCGGATGAAATTGCATGGCAGCAGCGCGTACAACAGACTCCCCTGTTTCCCCAACAGAGTCAGAAACGACATAAACCCGAGTAGGTAATGGATGATCCATTTTCCTATAGCCCCTTTCAACCATATCAGCAGGGACTAGGCCCTACATTAGCATTTGTATGTGAAGTAGATTTGAACAGAACGTAAGCATAAAAAAACTCACCGATATGCGGACAGCACAAAGGCGAGGTGTTTTCCACCACATCATATCAAAGCGAACAACACATGTCAAATTAGACCAAGTTTATATATTGTATTTTTCCATTTGTTCGATAAAGTCTCTTGATTTCCATTTTACTCCGATATGTATATCCATATAAGTCATCATACATGTCTTGAGCTGCGCCTTCGTTTCATCCTTGACCTGAACAGCACCAAGTCTACGCATATCCATGCGGGGGAATAGTTTAAGCAGCTTGAGCGTGCCTTCCCCTACACTAATCGCGACCGTATCCTTATAGCGACATCTGCTGCACAAAGTTCCGCCCATGGCAGGGCTGAAGTGTGTGATTCCCGAGGTTTCACCGCAAGAAACGCAAGCGTCCGTGACAGGCAAATAACCTGCCAACTCAAACATTTTCATTTCATAGAGGTGAACAACGATTTGCATGTCCTTGCCCTCTTCGATCGCCATTAAGCCTGCTTTCAGCTGTTCAAACAGATATGTGCTGCCTTCTTCATCGCCAAGCATGCGGTCCGTCATTTCAGCCAAATAAGAGGCATGTGCTGACATATGCAAATCTTCTCGCAAAGCGTGATGGGCTTCAATGATTTCCGCAGAATTCAAAGATCCCATTTGACCGCGTGTTTTAAAAAAAACAAAATCGCCGTACGTAAAAAGCTGCGTAACGGCGGCATGTCTACTTTTCACTTTCTTCGCACCCCGAGCCATGACTCCAACCTTACCTAGCTCGGGGGTGAACAGACTAATGATCTTGTTCCCCTCTCCATAGTCCATACTACGGAGTACGATCCCCTGTACACTACGCAGCAAATGATTTCCCCCATGTATGCCGCTCTGAGTTTACGAATCGTTCACTTACAAATTCAGACCTTCGAGCGGCTCTTCATTACTTTGATCCTCTTCCTGTACATCCGTGTCCATGCCGGGTTGCCCGGTAACTTGTTTGTACAAAAGGTAGGCATCTACATCACCGGTCTTTGAAAAATACGTCCACGAAAAGTCTTTCATGTTCAGCATCCTCCCCATCGAACGTGATGTTCATAGGATGTGCAGAGAAAGCTTCTCTATGCGGACAAATAACTGGAACTCTTAGGTAATCGCCAATTAATCGTGGCGGAAACCGAGATCCTTCAACACTCTGTCTTGATTTCTCCAGTCTTTCTTGACCTTCACCCAAAGCTCTAGGAAGGTCTTGGAGCCAAGCAGTGTCTCGATATCTCTACGGGCTTGACGGCCGATTTCTTTGAGCAGGCTCCCTTGTTTGCCGATTACGATACCTTTTTGGGAATCGCGTTCAACAAATATAACGGCTGAAATATGCACAACACCGTTGGGTTCAACACGCATATCCTCGATTTGGACAGCAATGGAATGCGGGATTTCTTCACGGGTCAAATGCAGTATTTTCTCACGAACAAGCTCTGCGCACACGAACTGCTCCGGATGATCAGTGATCTGATCGGCAGGATAGTACTGTGGTCCTTCAGGTAAATATTTAATAATTTGCTCTAAAAGTGTCGTTACATTATTGCCTTTAAGCGCCGAAACCGGCACAATTTCTGCAAAATTATATAGATCTTTGTATTGCGTAATGATAGCAAGCAGCGCTTCTGGCTGTACAAGGT
>NZ_JBFTQB010000458.1:0-4961 GCF_056398785.1 Paenibacillus sp. 01T422
GAAGACGGCAATAATGTGCGTCTCACCATTGATAAGAACATTCAATTCTACTTGGAGAGCGCGCTGGCCAAAGTAAATGATCAGTGGCATCCCAAAAGCTTAACGGCTATTGCGGTCGATCCTCAAACGATGGAAATATTGGGTATGGCAAATACACCGACGTTTAATCCGAATAAATATTGGACTATCGACAATCAAAGTGATTTTAAAAATAATGCTGTTGCTTCCCGTTATGAACCTGGCTCGACATTCAAAATCGTCACTTTAGCCGGTACGGTAGAAGAGGGGTTATTCAATCCCAATGAGACGTACCAGTCTGGTATGATTCGCGTGCAGGATAGAGAACTGCATGACCACAACCGTGTTGGTTGGGGCAAAATTTCTTATCTCGATGGTCTTAAGCGTTCTAGTAACGTAGCTTTCRTCAAACTAGGTATTGAGAAACTTACGCAACCTAAACTCAAAAGTTACATAGAAAAGTTTGGATTTAATGAAAAAACGAATATCGATATGCCTAATGAAGTATCTGGACTAATCGATATGAAGTATCCATCTGAATATGCAACAGCAACGTATGGGCAAGGGAAAGTCGTTGTTACTGCAATTCAACAAACTGCCGCTTATGCGGCAATGGCGAATGGCGGCAAGTTAATGTGGCCGCATATTGTGAAAGACATTGTAGACCCCAAAACAGGGAAAACGATTCAATCCTTTGCCCCACAAGTTGTGCGCCAAGTCGTTAGTGAGAAGACGGCAGCTACGGTTAGCGGCTACTTGGAGCAAGTCGTTTCTGACCAAGATATTGGAACAGGTAAGCTGGCCTTCATGGAAGGTTATCGTGTAGCTGGCAAAACAGGTACAGCGAATTTGGTACTTCCTGGCGAAAAGACGTATTCAACCAATACCTGGGTTATCTCTTTTATTGGGTATGCACCCGTTGAAAATCCCAAAATCCTCGTCACCTTGATCGCAGATCAGCCAGATCTTGGCGGTAATTACCATTTGGGCGGACAAGTTCTAGCGCCGGCATTTAAAGATATTGTTGGTCAATCCCTGCAGTATATGGGGGTTAAGTCGAGCAAGCAAACACAAATGGTTGCCAAAGAAGCGAACAAGCTTAAAGTGCCTAATTTCATGGAAATGACTTCAGTGAATGCGAAAGCAGCGGCTAAGGAGAGTGGTTTAGCATTGGAAGTTTTTGGTAAGGGAGACAAGGTTGTCGATCAATTCCCCAAACCAGGAACTGAAATCTTATCAACGCAACGAATATATGTGGCCATGCAAAACGTAAGTGAAATGCCGCTACCCAACTTAGTAGGTCGATCCTTGCGCGATGCTGTAGAAGCTTGTTCATTCTTTAAAGTGGACTGTCAAACTTCGGGTGAAGGCTACGTCTCGGATCAAACGAGTGCAGGAGAGGGTGAAGCGCGCACTGCAACACTCCAGCTTAAACCATTAAGCGATAAACCAGCGGTAGCAAATACAAAGTAGCCGTAAAGTGATAGGCTTGTTCTAACCCCTGTTTGTCCCGAATAGTCATGTTAGGAATGAGACTGACTTATTTGGGAAGGGAGATTGAACGTTCATGCGTGCTTCTAACGTTACCGTTCGCCGCAGATTGTTTACTGCGCTCATCATTGGCACGATCATTTTCACTGCACTTATTCTCCGCTTGGCCTACGTCCAGCTATGGATTGGACAAGACTTGGCGAATAAAGCGGAGGATAGCTGGAGGAGACAGATTGAGTTTGCGCCGAAAAGAGGAGAAATTCAGGATCGCAATGGGATCACGTTGACTTATAGTATGAGCACGCCTACGATCGTGGCGATTCCTGTTCAAATCCAAGATCCTCAAAGTACGGCAGCTAAACTGGCGGAAGTGCTTCAAGGAAATGCTGATGATATCTATAAGCAAATTACCAAAAAAACGTCCCAAGTTGACATCAAACCGTCCGGACGAAAAATAACGATAGAGAAAGCACAGGAAGTCCGCAATCTGCATCTTCCTGGGGTTGTAGTCGCTGAAGATAATAAACGTTATTATCCTTTCGGCAGCTTGGCGGCACACATCCTGGGTTTTGCTGGCATAGATAAAGGTATTACAGGGGTTGAAGCGAAATACGATAAGGAATTGACTGGTATCCCCGGCAACATTTCGTATATGACGGATGCAGCAGGCAGGCCACTAGCAGGGACAACGGATAAGTATACAAGTCCGAAAGATGGACTCAACGTAAAACTCACTATCGATAGTCATTTACAATCTGTGATGGAAAGAGAATTGGACCAAGCGATGGTCCAGTATCAAGCACAAAATGTCGTCGCGATCATGATGGACCCGAATAATGGTGAGATCTTGGCGATGGGCAGTAGACCGACCTACGAGCCTGGCAACTATAAGAATTATCCGGCAGAAACGTACAACAGGAACTTGCCGATTTGGAAAACGTACGAGCCTGGTTCGACGTTTAAAATTATTACGCTTGCAGCGGCCTTGGAAGAGAAGAAAGTGGATTTAAAGAATGAACCTTTCTATGATCCTGGTTTTATCGAGGTTGGAGGAGCAAGACTGCGTTGTTGGAAACGAGGCGGTCATGGCAGTGAAACGATGCTTCAGGTTGTTCAAAACTCTTGTAACCCGGGCTTTGTCGTTATGGGGCAGCGCTTGGGCAAAGAGAAGTTGTTTGACTATATTTCCAAGTTTGGCTTTGGGAAAAAGACAGGCATTGACCTTGGCGGGGAAGAGAACGGGATTATGTTCAAGCCTTCTCAGGTTGGGCCAGTGGAACTTGCGACGACCGCGTTCGGTCAAGGGGTTTCAGTAACGCCGATTCAACAAATTACAGCTGTCTCTGCGGCGATTAACGGTGGTAAGCTGTTTAAGCCTTATGTGGCAAAATCCTTCTCGAACCCGGACACAGGAGAAGTCGTTGATGTTACTGAACCGGAGCTTGTGCGCAATGTGATTTCGGAGGGAACCTCGAAACAGGTTCGTGAAGCGCTCGAAAGCGTAGTAGCGCTAGGTACAGGGCGCAATGCTTTTATCGACGGTTACCGGGTCGGAGGAAAAACAGGAACCGCTCAGAAGGTTATTAACGGTCGTTACTCACCCGATGAGCATATTGTGTCCTTCATCGGATTTGCCCCGGCGGATAACCCAAAAATTGTGATTTATGCGGCTGTGGATGACCCCAAAGGCATTCAATTTGGCGGCTTGATCGCAGCGCCTTTAGTTAAGAACATGATGGCTGACGCTTTGCGCTATATGAAGGTAGAGCCGAATAAACAGCAGCTCGATAAAGAGTACCGATATGGGGAAACGCCGGTTGTTGAGGTGCCGGACTTGGTTGGAGCGTCAGTTGATGATATATTAGAAGATCTGAACATGAATTTCAAGCTGGCGAAGTCCGGCAATGGCAAATATGTGATCAGCCAAGCGCCGAAAGCAGGCACACGGGTGGATCAAGGTTCAACGATTCGAATTTTTCTATCGAACAATGAGCCGCCGCAATAGGAATTTATCTGCCCTTTCAAAAAAAGATTTGCAAGTAAGACATGTTTAGCTTTTCCACATGCATAAAATTGTCCATAATAGATAGGAAAAATGTTAAGGAGAGGGTTGCTCATGAAACTGCAGGAGCTTGCTTCCGCACTGCTCATTACCCACATACATGGAAATGCGGATACAGAGATTACGGGGATTGAAGCAGACTCTCGTAAAATAAAACCAGGCGATTTGTTTTTGTGTATCCCTGGACTGACGGTTGACGGCCATGATTATGCCCCAAAAGCCGTTGCGCTTGGGGCTTCTGCACTTGTTACCGAAAGAGTGCTGGATTTGCCAGTTCCACAGCTGGTGGTGAAGGATGCCAGATATGCGATGGCAGCGTTGTCAGCTCATTTCTACGGATATCCAAGCAAACAATTGAGATTAATTGGAATTACAGGAACCAACGGCAAAACAACATCTACCTACCTGCTAGAAAAAATATTGCGCGATCAAGGCTTTATTACGGGTTTGATGGGTACGATCCAAATGAAAATCGGGGATACGTACACCGAGATGGAGCGGACAACGCAAGAATCGGTTGATCTTCAGCGCAGTTTCCGCAGCATGTGCGAGGCAGGAACGGATTACTGCATCATGGAGGTTTCAAGCCATGCTTTGGAGCTTGGCCGTGTGAAGGGGATTCATTTCCGATCAGGTATATTCACGAACCTGTCTCAGGATCATTTGGATTATCACAATACAATGGATGCCTATGCAGCGGCCAAAGGGCTTTTATTCTCCAGATTGGGCAATGGCTTTTCAGGCGATCTCAGTGATCGTCAATATGCGATATTGAATGCGGATGACGCGGCATCCGAAACGTTCGACAGACTTACTGCCGCACAGGTGATTACATACGGAATTGAGCAGCCATGTGATGTTCGGGCGACTGACATTCGCATGACCGCAAAAGGTACAGCTTTCAAAGTAGTCTCTTTTGCAGGAGAAATGCTGTTCCAAATGAAATTGGTTGGCAAATTTAATGTATATAATGCTCTTGGGTCAATCGCTGCAGCATTAGCGGAAGGTATTTCTCTCGAGGCGATTCGAAATAGCTTAGAAAGCATTGCTGTCGTTGATGGACGGATGGAAGTTGTGGATGAGGGCCAGGATTATTTGGTTCTGGTTGACTATGCCCATACGCCGGATGGACTTGAGAACGCACTCTCGACGGTTCGTGAATTTGCCGAGGGCAAAGTCATTACCGTATTTGGTTGTGGAGGGGACCGTGATAGGACGAAACGGCCTATGATGGGGAAGGTTACGGCTGCCTATAGCGATTATTTATATGTCACTTCCGATAATCCTCGTACGGAGAACCCGGATGCCATCCTTCAAGACATCGTTCCTGGCCTGATGGAGGTCAACTATCCCGAAAATAAATATGAATTGATACCAGATCGTAAAAAAG
>NZ_JBFTQB010000459.1:0-5414 GCF_056398785.1 Paenibacillus sp. 01T422
GGTCTCGTTTTCGTTTGTACTTATCTTGATCAGCTTCTTTGGCGCCGGAAAGTAAATTTACTTCCTTCCAGCTTTTTCTTATAATCATAAATGAGTGGGTTAACGGTCATACTAGGTGAAAACCATGAAGTGGGTTTAGTTCAAGAATCCCCCACATGGGAATATGCCGGGAGCGTGACCGTAATGCGCTGGATCTATGTAACAGCGGCAATGGGACTTCTGCTCAGCTCTGTCCCAGCAGCCGATTTGCATGCGAAGGAAAACCGTTTACCCCAAACTCAAAACAAGGACAGGAGGGCTCCCATGGCTCAACTATTGGAACGCAAACAAGTACCTGCCGAGCACCGTTGGAATCTGGAAGATTTATTTGCCGATGCGAAGGCTTGGGAAAAAGAATTTCAAGATGTTAAAGGCTCCATCAGCAAAATCAGCGCCTTCCAAGGAAAACTTAACGATGCAGCTGCCGTTAAGCAATGTTTCCAGTTGGAAGATGAGGTCTCTCTGAAGACAGAAAGACTGTATGTGTATGCCAACATGAAACATCATGAAGATACAGCAGAGCCTACTTACCAGGCCTTATCCGATAAATCGAAAAAAATCAGTGTCGAAGTGGGCGAAGCTCTTTCCTTCATTTCGCCGGAAATTTTGAGTTTATCTGATGAAAAGCTGCAACAATTGGTGAACGATCCCTCTTTATCTTTTTATAAAGACACACTAGAAGAAATGATTCGTCAGAAGCATATTAATAAAAACATTTTTTATGCCAAAGCACGTCACTATCCTTCCGTTCTGGAATCCACCCTTTTCGGTGACAACATCAAGAAGGAAGTATACACGAACTTAATTTCCACCATTCACGACTCTCTCCCAGAGCTGCAGCGTTATTTGAAACTCCGTAAAAAGCTGCTGAAGGTCGATGAATTACATATGTATGACCTCTTTGCTCCACTGGTTGAAGAGTTCAAAATGGATATCACTTATCAGCAAGCCAAAGAAGAAATCAAGAAAAGCCTAGCTCCACTTGGCGAAAATTACTTGAAAATTCTTCAAGACGGCTTCGACAACCATTGGATCGACGTTTATGAGAACAAGAATAAGCGTAATGGCGCATACAGCTGGGGTGCCTATGGTACACACCCTTATGTGCTGCTGAACCACAAAGACAATTTGAACAGCATGTTCACCCTGACGCATGAAATGGGTCATGCCATCCATTCCTATTTGTCTGACGAAAATCAAGAATACCGCTATGCGCAGTATACGATTTTCCTTGCAGAGGTCGCTTCTACCCTGAACGAGGCACTCCTCATGGACTATTTATTGAAGCGCGTGACGGATCCAAAAGAGAAGCTCTATCTGCTGACTTATTATGCGGATCAGTTCCGTACTACGGTTTTCCGTCAAACGATGTTCGCCGAGTTCGAAATGATTACACATGAGAAATCGGAGCAAGGCGAGTCGCTTACACCTCAAGAATTCAGCGAGATCTACTATGGCTTGAATAAGCTGTACCATGGTAAAGACATGGTCGTGGATCAAGATATTGAGATGGAATGGGCACGCATTCCTCACTTCTATAACAGCTTTTATGTCTACAAATACGCAACAGGCTTCTCGGCAGCAACTAGCTTCGCCAAGCAAATTCTGGATGAAGGCCAACCAGCTGTTGACCGTTACTTGGGCTTCCTGAAGAGCGGCGGCAGCGACTACTCGCTGAACATTCTGAAGAAAGCCGGCGTTGACATGTCGACACCGGAGCCGATCAAGCAAGCCATGAGCGTCTTCAGCTCCTTGCTCGATCAGATGGAAGATCTTACGAAGTAAGTGCATGAGTGAGGTTGGAGGCGTAAGCCTTCAACCTTTTCTCCATTGAAAGGATGAATGCTGGATGAAGATGCAATGGATTCTGATCTGCGCATTACTATTCGCCCTCATTACAGCCGTTTTCGCGGTTGTGAATGTCGAAGCGGTGCAAGTAAATTTCATATTCGCCCAAACATCCACGCCACTCATTCTCGTTATTTTAACCTCCACATTATTGGGTGGTCTGATTGTCGGTCTCTTCGGAATGGTTCGTCAGTACAAACTGCATCGTAAAGTAAAACACTTGGAGAAACAGCTTCACGACGCTGTCCTGCCTCCAGCCGCGCAGCCCGTGAGAGACACAGCAGCTGAGACGTCGCCGACCGTGCACTAATGTAAAAAAGTGCAGCAAATTTAATGAATTCGAAAATTCATACCTTTGCTGCACTTTTTTTTCATTTTCCAAAGCTATGTCGATACTAGCAATAATACGTAGCACACTACGCCGCCGACCAGCGAGGAAAGAGCATTTACCCGATCATTGGTCATGAAGCGGAAGCCGCGTATTTGTTTCGCGTTCTGACCGCAATGGACTTCCTTCTCAATTGTTTTCCCGCAAACCGTACACTGATACATCACTTGCCATGTTGCCCCTAACCATGAATCAGCTAATGAACCTAGCAAACCTGAAATGGCGCCGAATAGGATTAAAACAGGAACTGCCACTGTTTCATAGCCCATATCACCTAGGCTGCTGAACCAACCGCTGAGCCATCCAATGAAGGCTCCTCCCACCACAGAAGCTAACACGCCAATCGTGCTAATACCACCTGATGTCCCAGCTGGAACACGCTTCCCACTCAGAATCGACCTCGGTGCTGAGGGGCTCATTCCGCCAATTTCTGTTGCCCACGTATCCGCTGTGACAGTTGACATCACGCCAACGAACAACACCCACCAAACAGGATCAGGCCATATCGCATTGCCTATACAAAGTACTAAGCCCAACCCGCCGTTAGCCATAACTTGTCCGGCATCGCGCCTTCCGCCTTTGGCATAACCGCTTTCCGCAGCGGCTTTACGCTGATGTTTAAGCTTCGACAACACGCTCGAAGAGATAAAGAAAGCGATTAGCGTTCCGAACCAAGCTAAGCTTCCAAATACAAACATCAAGGTCCCAAGAACAACCGCAGAAATCAAACCCGATACCGAGAGGGACCCTCTCCAGTAGGCTGCACCTGCAATGAGCAGACTGCCGGCTAAACCCCAAATCCATTCCATTTAAACACCTCAAATTCCACTTATTATTGTAGCATAGCACGGTAATGTGCATCATCCTGAATGAACCCTACTTTTTTCGACAAAATCACTCATTTCTCGAGTCATGCTAGCAGGAAGTTAACCTTTTTACGAGAATAATATGGTAAGATAATTTCCGAAGCTAGGAGGCTGCCATGGATAACGACCAGATCACCATTAGATCCCAGATAAAAAAAGACTTGGATCCACAAGAAATGCTCCGCGTTATTTTTGATTACGCAGCCAAAATTGCCAATGAACGAGTACTCGAGAACGTCCTTATGTTGATGGCGGATATGGGCCGGGAAATGATTGTCTCTGATCGCTGCACGGTTTGGCTGCTGGATACGAGCAAAGATGAGCTCTGGTCCAAAGTGGCTCATGGACTCGATGAGATTCGTATTCCAAAATCAGCTGGACTTGTCGGTTATGCGGTCACGCATGATAAAGCTGTATTTATTGATGACGCCTATACGAATGAACAATATAAAACCTACTTGCTTAATGGCGCGCTGCACACGGACCAGCAAACAGGCTATCGCACGAAAGCCTTGATGGTTATTCCTTTCCGCAACAGCCAAGGCGAAATTATGGGCGCTTACCAAGCCATTAATAAACTAACGGAGTGCCAGCAATTTTCCGATAAAGATATGGAATATTTAACACTTGCTTCCTCCTATGCGGGCAAATCTCTGGAATCGGCACTGCTCACCAACGAGATCGAAGCAACCCAGAAAGAAATTATTTTCCGAATGGGCGAGATTGGCGAGAGCCGGTCCAAAGAAACGGGGAACCACGTCAAGCGTGTTGCCGAGTATTCCTATATCCTTGCATGTGGATTAGGCATGAGTAAGGAAGAATCTGAGCTCCTCAAAATTGCTTCGCCTATGCATGACATCGGGAAGGTAGCTATTCCTGACAGTGTGCTCAATAAGCCTGGCAAATTAACGGATGAAGAGTTCAAATTAATGCAAAATCACACCGTAATCGGTTATAACCTGCTCAAAAACTCCAATCGTCATATCCTCAAAACGGCAGCAGTTGTCGCCTATGAGYATCACGAGAAATGGAATGGTCGTGGATATCCCAGAGGAATCAAAGGTGAAGAAATTCACATCTATGGACGAATTACCGCGATTGCAGACGTTTTCGATGCCCTTGGCAGTGAGCGTGTCTACAAAAAAGCATGGGAGTTAGACCGCATCTTGCAGCTGTTAACAGAAGAACGAGGCGAACATTTTGATCCTCAACTCATTGATGTATTTTTTGAACAACTACCGGCGATCCTCCATGCACGCGAACAATACGCTGATAGCGCACTAGAGAACTCAGCAGATGTACAATAAAAAGGGCAAATCTCTCAGGTCAACGATGACCGTAAGAGACTGCCCTTTTTGTTTTATACGAGAATGGTTACTGCCCCAAATACCTCTTCGCCCCATGCTAGTTCCAAGCGATCGCCATTATTTACAGGTCCAACTCCTTCGGGGGTTCCCGTATATATGATGTCGCCTACGCCGAGGCCGTAATGCTTAGCTATGTAATCGATGATTGTTTGCAAATCGAAAATCATATTGCTGATGTTGCCGTCTTGAACGACTTGTCCATTCTGGCGAAGTTGGAAGTTCGCCTCCGTAAGTTTGGAAGCCCCTGGAAACGGACGGAAATCAGTAAGTGGCGCTGACTTCAGGAATCCTTTGGCTGGCAGCCAAGGTTGGCCTTTTTTCTTAATAACAGACTGCACGTCTCTTAGCGTAAAATCGATGCCAAGCGCATACTTATCAACGATCTCATCTACCTGAATACCTTCATGGTAGGGCTTCGCGATATGCAGCACCAATTCAGCTTCGTAATGAATCTCGCCTTGATCGCCTGGCAGAGTCAAATCCCCGCCACTCATACCAGCCAAAGCATGCGTCGGTTTCGTGAATATCATCGGTTGATCGGGTACATCATTCCCTAGCTCAGCTGCGTGTGCCCGGTAATTGCGTCCTACACAGTAAATATTGCGAATATCCGTCATGTTGTCTTCTCCTCACATTATTTCTTGCTAACATTACCTTCCGAATCGACCTTGGAACCAATTGAAATTTTACTTAATCTCTCGAACAGCTTTGAGCTGTCTTCCGAATTCATCGGTGTAGGGAGTGCGAATTTGCTTAAAATAGGTACGAGATGAATATTGCACGATTTGTCTTTCGAGCACGAGGCTTCCAAGATAACCGTTTCCCATGTTTTTGAAACATCATTCGTTGTAAATATGAAATTGCCTAGACTATAAGCGATCCATTTGCCTTTGTACTGCTCAAAGC
>NZ_JBFTQB010000460.1:0-4957 GCF_056398785.1 Paenibacillus sp. 01T422
ATATTAACAATGCATTGAACAAAACACAGCAATTGAAAAAGCTCATTGACGATTTGTTTGAATATACCCATCTGACGAGCGGTGCTGCACGATTTTCTTTCCAAACGATCGACTTAATTGGCTTACTGGATCAAATCATTATGGAATTCGAACCGATCGCGCAGGAGTACAAACTAACCGTTGATAAAGTGTGGGAATTGAAACAAGTTTACGGAACCGTGGATGTGGAGAAGTTCGTTCGGACCATCGATAATTTGCTGATGAATGCACTAAAGTTTTCTTATAGACCTGGTGAAATTACGGTGCTTCTGTCTGAACACGAAGATCATATTTACATCGCGGTTGAAAACCAAGGCAAGCCGATCAATAAGGAGCAAGAGCATTTATTGTTTGAACGTTTCTATAAAGCGGAACCTTCGCGAAATGATTTTTACGATTTTTACGTTCCGCAGGGCTCTGGCCTAGGGCTGTCGATAGCCAAAAACATCGTAGAGCTGCACGGAGGGCGTTTGGGTTTAGAGCATCATGAGGGTTTTTTTAAATTTTTCATCGAAATTCCACGATCTCGTACAGAATGATAGAGATATTCTTGTGTTGCTCCATATTTTTTCTTTAATCAGGGGGGAGCTGGAAAATCTGGAAAAGTAAAATGAAAAGTACATTAGATAAAGAAATCGATTTATTCTCAAGTTACTCAACAGTATTGAGTGAACTTATGTGATATATCTTTCGGCATCCCCACTATGGGCAAAAAGTAGACTGCCACAGGTTGGAAAGTAAAAGGAAAAGAGGAACAGAAGGAGTACACCCAAAGATGAAACAGCTCGTCTGTTTGGCGGTTATGGCTATACTGTTGAGTTCGTGTGTGACTGAAAAATCGCAGGTTGCGACTAAGAACGCATTGGAAGAAAACATAGACATCGTCTTGGATTCATCGAATAGCTGGACTACCAGCCGATTGGAGGGAATCCATGGAACCGGCTGGATCTCCGATCATGAGATACAGTTTGAGCAATCAGTGAAAATCGGGACAAACGAACAACATGAGCAAAATATAAAGATACGATTGGGATTAAGGATATCATCTCCGGAGAGGTAAGAGGAGAAAAACCTAGCATTTCCTACGATGTTTATGCGGTGTCTCCCGACGGCAGGCGTATCTATGTGAAGCAGAATCATATGGAAGACGATAATCTGGTTGCCGAGCATCGGATAATTAGCAGAAATGGCGGAGAAACGAAGGACATTGCCAATCAGGCAGTTGCTGGCAGCGCCGTATGGCTGGATAATGAGCATGTATTGTACATGGGTGGAATTGGTGATGGGGGCGTCGTACAGATTGGTTTGCAGGGGAAGATTACGCCGATGCCTGCATTAAATCAATTGATGGTACCCAACTACGTAGAGCAGGTAACGAAAATAGGCGAACGCTTGTACTTTGTAGAAGTTGGTGGATTAAGTTATATCGAAATGTCACAGCTGGATAATCCTGTACTGCATACGATAAATGATGAGAATGTGAATCGATTCTATCCCTCTCCAGACGGTCATCAGATAGCTGTTGTAACAACAGAGTTCGGCAGCCAATCCGAGAGGATGAAAAGTGAGCTTCTGCTGCTGGATCCAGATGGAAATCCCATAGGGGATCAATTGGAGTCAGGGGAATATTTCTACAATATATCTTGGTCACTTGATCAATCGAAATTAACTTATGTCGTGACGAAACACTACCCCGACAAATATGAGGTCCATGTGATCGATATGAAGAGGGTCGAAAACAAGATGATCTACAAAAGCGGCAATCAAGTGGCGGGCAGCGAATTGTTCTGGAGTCCAAACAGCAAACTAATGATGTTCACTGTTGACCAATCCCATTCAACTTTGGAATCGAAGCCGGAAACGATTATTTACAAATTCAACTGATCCACTATCCACTGGACAAGCTAAAGATTATTCAACTAACGGGAACAGATAGTGCAATACACGAGAACCAGTCTAACACTTTAATTTCGTGTTTTGACTGGTTTTCGTTTATTAGTATTGAATAGTCTAAGACTTATTTATTAAATTCAAACGATTTTCACTCATACAAACTGAATCAAATCAACATCGTCAGTCTAATACTTTTTTCTTTATAACACTTGCCAGATCCAGCTCCTGCTATTACCCGCGTCGACCCATCTCCATGACGGACAGATTCAACTTGCTGCTGGTTAAGAGGAGTGCCTGCTTCCTCGAGCGAACGGAAAAATGGGGCGTCAGCCTCACTTTTATTTACAAACTCAAAGCTGGTACGGACTCAGCTGAGTTAGATCAGTAGTCCAACTTTTTTTCGCTCCAACTGGGTCAGGATAAAATTCTGTATGCCTGGCCATCCCATTCCCCCTCTCGCCTTATATAGTAAAGATAATTACTAAATGAATAAGAATAGAATTTCCTCCCCCCTAATAAGACACATGGTTTCATCATTACTGGATGTAGGGGACTCGGTACGTGCCGGCAGGAGATGTACTTTGATATCAAATAAAAAAAGCCACCCTCTAATGGGCAGCGTATATTGCGTATTTGTTGCATAATCAGTTACTGGATTACAGCAAAGCATTTCAGGCGGTTTGTATCTTCTATAACATGAGATTCATGATTTCTTCGTTTTCTTCCACTCTTCATGGGATGCAGCGAGCTTCTTCCAGATACCGTCCTTTTCCGCACTGTCATACTGCACCAGATGCTCTCCGAAAGCATCCCCCATAATCTCCAGCCAACGGGCTTTGTCTGTTATTTCGGATTTTACTGTACCATGCCGGTCGGTTTGGCTAAAGATGCATCCTCTTAACTCGCTGCTTACGTTTGCGGTCCGGTTCCGGATTAGCAGCATATTGACCCATGTCGATTCTGTGTTTGTGCTTAAATAGTCATGATTCGCTTGAAAAGGCTCCATGCTGGTTATGGCGGCAGAATGATAGTCAACGCCTGCATATGGGGCCGCAGGATGGTTATCCAAGCGCCAGCCGCCRGGGTCTACCATCGAACGCTTAAGCACATAAGTAAATGGACCTTGTTCATACACGCCGACGGATAGGAGAAGAGGTTCATAGGGCATATCTCCGAGACCAACATCGACAAGCCATGATTCACGATCTGATTCCGGAAGGGAAACCATCAACCCCAAGTGAAAATGATCAATGCGGGGCTCCTTGGCATGTGCCTGAACGCCTGCCGGGTGAATAGCCACCCGATAGCCTAACGATCGAAGCAAAGTGTAGAATGCACTATTTAGGTGAAAGCAATATCCGCTTCGGTCTTGCAAAATGAGCTTCACGGAATGAAGAGGATCGATGGAGCTGGGCTTTCCGGCGAAGGCATCCAGCGATTGCCACGGAATTTTGGCAACGTGTGCCCGATGAAGATCAAACAAAAAGGACTTCGTGGGCGGCTGAATATCGGATATCCCAAGCCTAAATAAATACTTCTTAATCTCAACTATAGTCAATAATTCGTTCATCAACTAGCCACCACCATATTATTCGAAAATATCCAGTACAGAACATGTGTTCTTTAAAGAGTATATAGCGCATGGAACGAATTGTCAATTTTAAGCTGAGATCCGGTGTCTGATTAACTAGTAGCGCTGAAGGTGACGCAGATGATTCGCAGATTCAAGCGTCATAAGCAGTTAGCTGGAGGTCAGGTCTTCCAGTTATTTCGTACTAGTGGATTCAGTAATCAAAAATAACTGGAGGTTTTCATTACTTATGGAACGGAATACCGGCTTAATCGTTCTTTAGCTTGCCGTCCGCTGTAATCGGGATCACAAAAGTCGAAGCCAATCAGGTCAGGGAGGATGGGCAATCGTTACAGCTAGAACCGCTAATCTATGAGACGATAAAGCGATTCGAAATCCTAAATCCTAAGTTCGCATTCGTAGAGAATACAGAAGCAATTAAGGATGTAATATTACTTATGAATCCATTGCATCTGGAACAAATTCTGATGATTATTTTGGATAATGCAGTTAAATACTTGTCCCTTCATAAACGAATTATTATCGAAGGGAACATCTCGAACAATAAGGTGCACATTGTTGTACAAGACCATGGCATCGGTATACCAGAGATAGACTGACCTCACGTATTTGATCGATTTTATCGGGTGGATAAAGCTCGAAATCACGAGATTGCTGGGAATGGGTTAGGTCTTGCGATCGCCATGCAGCTTGTTCAGAATTATCAAGGCAGCCTTTCAATTTCAAGTGTAGAAGGGGAAGGAACCCGCTTAGAACTGACATTTCCAATTCATGAGATTATATAATCATAGGATTCTCATTTTCTTCTCATATTTATCAGATAAAGTTGGATTATGCTGCCGCGTCCTATTTCAGGACGAAATACACTTCCTATCTTAATAAGATTTTCCTTACTTGGTATTCTTATTAAATTTTAATGAAGTGCCTGTACAATAAGAATTCGAATTGAAAAAGAAAAGGAAGAAGGTCTTACGGTGAGTAAATCATTATCATTGAATCTGAATCAAGTGAAAGGCATAGCAGCTAAAGTGCCAGAAATAACACTATATTTTTGGATCACGAAGCTATTAACGACCGGAATGGGAGAGGTAGCTTCAGATTATTTATTTGAACATTTAAATCCACTTATTTCGGCTCCTTTAAGCGTTTTTATTTTTATTATAGCTATGATATTGCAATTTAAAGTAAGCCGTTATATACCAGGCGTTTATTGGTTAGTTGTCGTGATGGTTAGTATATTCGGGACAATGGCTGCAGATGTGGTTCGCGTTGGATTAGGAATTCCATATATGGTTTCGACGATCTTCTTTATTGTAGCCCTCGGTGCCATCCTCTTTACTTGGTATTCCAAAGAGAAAACACTGTCGGTCCACAGTATATTCACTCGCCGCCGCGAGATCTTCTATTGGCTTACTGTAATGACAACATTCGCAC
>NZ_JBFTQB010000461.1:0-10040 GCF_056398785.1 Paenibacillus sp. 01T422
GCTCTCACAGCTTGGAGTCTGGAGCAAGGTGCTGCTCAGCAATACTTGCAAGTTGTCGCTTCCAATGCGACCGCTGTTTCGTTATATGAAAAACTTGGTTACCAAACCAAGTATCGCTATCATTACCGAATGAAGTATGATTTAGCCCCCATTGCATCATCCTAACTATGAATTTGTTAAGGATATGAAAGGGGTCTAATTGCATGGCAACAGCTACTACGCCAAAATCTGTTTTTCCACCTCAGCATCAAAACGTGCAACCTGGCGTTGAGTCACAGATGAACCCGCGGCCTGAATTTGACAATGCTGCTTACAAAGCAGCCGGCAAGCTGAAGGACAAAGTCGCACTAATTACCGGAGGCGATAGTGGCATTGGCCGCGCGGTTGCAGTCGCCTTTGCCAAAGAAGGCGCTGACGTCGTGCTCGTCTACCTCAATGAACATGGGGATGCGGAGGAAACGCAGCGGCATGTGGAGAAGGTAGGCCGTAAATGTCTCCATGTCGCAGGAGATATTGGCGATGAGAACTTTTGCAAGAAGATCATCGAGCAAGCCGTTCAACAATTCGGGAAGCTCGATATTCTCGTGAACAATGCCGCCGAGCAGCATCCGCAGCCAAGCATTGAGAATATTACATCCGAGCAGCTCGAACGAACATTTCGGACGAACATCTTCTCCTTCTTTTATTTAACCAAAGCTGCCCTGCCCCATCTCAAATCGGGAAGTGCCATTATTAATACAGCTTCCATTACAGCTTATCACGGACATGAACAGCTGATCGACTATTCCGCCACGAAAGGTGCAATCGTCAGTTTTACACGCTCACTTTCCCTTCAGCTGAACGCCAAGGGCATTCGTGTCAATGCCGTCGCTCCAGGGCCGATCTGGACACCGCTGATTCCTTCTACCTTCACGGAGCAGGAAGTCGCTACCTTCGGCTCAACAACGCCAATGAAGCGTGCGGGGCAGCCAGGTGAGCTTGCTGCAAGTTACGTCTTCCTAGCCAGTGAGGATTCCTCATATATGGCGGGTCAAGTGCTTCACGTTAATGGCGGAACGATAGTTAACGGATAAAAGATAAGAAGAACCGTCAGGGAATCAGCCTGACGGTTCTTTGTGGTTAGACGAATTTCTTAGTGGAACTGGAGTCCGCTATTTTGGGAAAAATGAGCACTTTTCCCTCTTAACGGAACTACGGGACCTTATTTGCTGCAGACTAAGTTTTTCAGGTGAAAATCGGCAAAATAGCGGACTGTAGTTCCTTCCAAATCCCCAAAACACAAAATATCACACTTATGTGACATTGGTGCTCATAAAATTTCTTTAAACGCCTACTTTGAGCAGCAGCTTCGTCCATATCCATTTCGTATACGCAAGCGTTTCTCTGGCTTCATGATACGGCATGAACAGTACTTCGGAATCGGTTGATGAAACGAGCGGCTCTTTCAATCCTACGGTTTCTGCAATATCAAGCGATCGTGAACCATGATAAGAATGCGTTACAATGATTGAGCTTACAAGTCCCTGTTCGTCCATAATTTGCTTGGAAAACAACAAATTCTCATAAGTGCTGGTAGCCCGCGGTTCGATCAGAATGCTTTTGGCGGGAAGCCCCTTTTTGACCAAATAATTGCGCATGCCCTCAGCTTCAGTCAGCTTGGAGCCATTATGATCAAGACCACCACTTACGATCAGTTGCTTGAACTTTCCTTGATTATACAAGTTAACAGCTAAATCAAGCCGCTCCTGAAGCCCTGGGCTTGGAATATCTTGGCGTAAGGATGCTCCAAGGACGATGCCAACATCAACTTGCTTAGGCAACACTTGGTCCGGAGCGACTTGCACCTTCCACTGGACATAAATAATCCAAGCCACTCCGAGAAGGATCAGAACGATAAATGTTCGGAATAGGTTGATTAGCGTCCGACGAAACTTCGACTTCGTCATAGGCTTTGAAGCTTTTCTCGGTTTCGGGGAAGCCGTACGCTGCTTATGATTCATATTGGTTTTGGCTGTCATCCATGTACTCCTTATCCAAAAATGCGCTGACTTGCCGAAACAATGTAGCCGCATCATCGCTATGGCAAATGAGGTGATTGGATCTAGGATGCCAGTGGAGCTCGCGTTGGCCCTTCACTTTGCTATAAATGTAACGCGCACTTTGGGGATGGATCACCTGATCCTTCTCCGATTGTGCAATTAGCGTAGGAATACTCACTTGACTTAGTTCTGGCTTTAATTTGTTAACTAATCGCGCAAATTGCCAAGTCGCTCTCAGAGGTGTTGATTTGGCCTTGTCGAGCGAAATTCTCCGCTCATATTTCCATTCATCTCGGATCACTTCAAGCATTCGGCCAGGGCTTACATAAATGACTGCCGTATTTAATAAGATGAGCCGGCGAATTGGGTATCTCACGGATAAATACGCTGCCAGCAACCCACCCATCGAGAAGCCCACCATATCAAACTCGCCGTATTCACGCGTCATTTTCTCCGCTTGATCCTCGGCAGCCCTCACCCAATCTTCCCAGCGGGAAGTTTTCAATTGGTTATTGGAATCCCCATTCCATGGGAGTTCCGGCACTTTACAAAGTTGACCGCGTTCACGCAAATGCCGAGCTAACGGTTCAACTTCATATGGCCCACCTGTAAATCCGTGGAACAATAAACAGGGTTGTTTCACCCGGCATCCCTCCCATTCATCGCTGCATTGTCATATCGTTCCATCTAATTTATTCTATTTCTCTTTAATCGTGATGGCGTTGATCGTTACCTTTTCTTTCGGTTTGCTTGGCGTAGCTTCTCCGCCCTTCTCTACAGGTGTATCCGCAATCTTCGCAATTGTAGCCATGCCGTCCTGTGTCACTTTCCCAAAAATAGTGTAATTCGGCATTTGGTTCAAATTCGCGCAATCATCACCTGAGCAAATGAAAAACTGGCTGCCATTCGTATTAGGACCGGAATTTGCCATTGCTACAGTGCCGGGCTCATATTTGTGCGTTGTTTTGAGCTCATCTGCGAACTTGTATCCAGGTCCGCCCTTTCCTGTCCCTTGCGGGTCCCCAGTTTGAATCATGAATGATTTGATAATCCGGTGAAACGTCACATTATTGTAGAATCCCTCTTTGGATAAAAACACGAAGTTGTTAACCGTTTTTGGAGCTTCCTTGGCGTAAAGGTCTATGGTAAACGCGCCTTTGGACGTTGTTACTTCCGCTTGATAATTTTTATTCGTATCAATCGTCATGTCAGGAGCTTTGCTCCATTGCTTCGCTGCTGAAGTGGCCGCAGGTGAAGATGAAGCAGCAGGCGCTGTGGCGCCGCTTTTCGGCGTAGCCGTACCACCAGCTGTTTCAGTTGGTTTGTTGCCGCAAGCCGAAGCAAGAATTGTGAGTGCGATCAGTGTGAGTGGCAGTAGTTTCGCTGGTTTGAGCAGGTTCATTGTAAATTCCTCCGTCTAGTCGTGGGTCTCAGATTGCTGAATTTCAATTACGGCGCTTTGGGCACTATCACTTGTTCCCCATCTGGCTTGCCATCCTTCGGTTTATCCGGAGTTCCATTCCCCGGTTTGTTAGATGGCGTAGGTGTTGAACTTGGTCCATTGCTTGAGTTCGGGCTATTACTTGGTGTTGGAGTTGGACTTGGACTCGGACTTCCACTTGGCTTAACCGTATTTCCAGGTGTTGGCGTAGGTGTAGGCTTCTCTCCTGGAGATTGCGTTGGATTGGTCGGGTCATTCCCATTGCCTGGTGAAGGCGTAGGTGACACTCCTGGGGATGGAGACGGATTCGCTCCATTCGGAAGTGTGTCATCCTTAGGAATTTCTACGGAAGCCACATCTGATTTCGCACCTTCCACATTCGTGTCCGCGTTAAATGGAACGACATAATATCAGCGACTTGGACATGATCTCTTTGAACAGAGCCGCCGTGCCGCCGCTTCCGACTGTCACATAATGCTTAGAATCTACCTTGTCGAAGCCTTCCCACACAGCCGCCGTCCATTCAGGCGTATACCCAACGAACCAGACATCACGGTCATATTGTTCAATCCCTTTGATATCCAGCCCCGTAGAGCCCGTTTTACCGGCAACTGGACGATTGAATTTAGCTTTAGTACCTGTACCGCCAGTGTCGACTACTCCCTGAAGAAGAAGTGTCATATAATAAGCCGTTTTCGGTTGAATCACTTGTTTCTTTTCCTGCTTATACGCAGCGATTTCTTTCCCTTGTGTATCCGTAATGCGCAGAATCGCATGAGTTTTGTTTAGATATCCTTGGTTCGCGAAGGCTGAATAGGCAGTCGCCATTTGCAGAGGTGACACCCCATCCGTAAGACMTCCAAGTGCGATAGCCAAGTTGACGTCTTTCGTAGGATTCAGCTGAATGCCCAGCTTTTTGGCAAAATCGATGCCCGTTCTAACGCCAATTTGTTCAAGTAACCATACGGGAGCCAAGTTGTATGATTTCTTCACTGCTTCAAACATCGTTACTTGACCATGCGTTATACGGTCATAGTTGCGTGGTGAATACGTCCCATTCCCAAAGCTTGTTTGAGAATCATCCATCATGGAATATGGTGTGTAATTCCCGCTTTCTAGAGCAGGTCCGTATGCAGCAATAGGTTTAAAAGAAGACCCTGGCTGCCTTTTGGAATAAATACGGCTAAATCCTCGAGATTTGTAATCACGGCCACCGATCATCGCCATCAAACCGCCTGTTTTGTTATCTACAATAACCATGGCGCTTTGAATTTTCTGACCATCCGTAGCATCCTTCTGGAAGAAGGTCGGATTCGCGTAGGTTTGCTCCATGACTTTTTGGGCTTTTGGATTCATTGTTGTGTAGATACGGTAGCCCTTCGTCAGCAATTCATCTTCATCAATGCCATACATGTCTTCCGCTTCATTCATCACGTAATCCACGTAACTTGCATAATCCTTCGTACTAGTTGCCGCTGCCGCTGGCGGAACGTAATCGACTGCTGCAGCCTCGGCACGTTCGGCCTCCGTAATATACCCTTGATCGGCCATTAGTCTAAGCACGACTCCTCGACGCTCTTTGGACAGATCCGGATTCGCTAACGGCGAATATCTCGACGGCGCTTTCGGCAAAGCAGCGAGAGTTGCCATTTCCCAAACCTTCAAATCGTTCAAATTGGATTTGCCAAAGTAAACCTTGGCTGCCGCTTTAATGCCATAAGCATTGCTACCAAAGAAAATTCGATTCAAATAACGCTCAAGAATTTCATCCTTGGTGTACTTTTCATCCAAAGCAAAGGCTATGGACATCTCCGTTCCTTTGCGGAACGCAGTTTTCTCAGAACTGAGGAATACGTTTTTGGCTAACTGCTGGGTAATCGTACTTCCACCTTCAACAGCACTCATATGGATAACGTCCTTGACCAAAGCACGGCCAATCGCCCAGAAGTCAACACCGGAGTGCTGTTCAAACCTGCGATCTTCCGTCGCGATGAAAGCCTGCTTCAAACGCTCCGGAACGTCTTTGATGTTCACGCTCTCCCGGTTCTCGCCTTTATAAATCTTAGCAATTTCTGTCGCCTGTGCATCCTTGCCTTCTTCCTGCGCATAAATGAGGGTCGATTCCGTTGTCGTCTCGATTTTATCGATATTCATTTCTAGAATCTTAAAGCCGTTCATAATAACAACAATATAAATAGCCATTGCACAGATGATTGCCAAAATCGTAGCTATAATAGTACCTAAAATTAATTTACGGAAATTAAACTTTTTCTTTTTTGGACCTTTCTTCTTGCCTTGTGGTTTCGTTTTGGCATTCGTTGTTGACTGTTTATTTGTAGGTCTCTCCAAATCCACCGACTCCCTCGTTGTACAATTCTTTATCTATTAACCAACAAAAGAACAACCTTAAACAAGGTTGCTCCCACAAGTTTCTATTCGGTTAGACGGTTCAGTCCATTAAAAAGTTGCAAAACCAAACGAGTAAAGGAATATTATTCCGTTGTTTCAGTAGCAGCCATTAAAGAAACAGCGCGTTGCGGCGTGAACGTAGAAATGGCATGTTTGTATACCATTTGCTGACGGCCTTCGCTGTCAATGATGATCGTGAAATTGTCAAAAGCGCGGATAAGCCCTCTGATTTGGAACCCATTCGTTAGATAGACAGTTACGGGAATGCTTTCTTTGCGAAGTTGATTTAAAAAGTTGTCCTGAATGTTAATGGATCGGTTCATCAGTAGGTCCCCCTTAATGGACTGAAACTATCGCCTGACGGCGCTATTTTCTAGTGGTCATATTTGTTAATTATATTCAATTTTATGTACAAACTTTCCTGCTAGTATATCACTAATCTTTAGGAAATGGGCAGAAAAATTTGCCTGCTCCGTTACATCCACCCAGTGGATATCTTTCATATGCCGGAACCAGGACAGCTGTCTCTTAGCAAAACGGCGCGTATCCCGCTTCAGCAGCGTCACAGCCGCCTCAAGAGTAAGCTCCCCCTCCAAATAGCTGACGATTTCTTTGTAGCCGAGTGCTTGCATTGAAATAGCTTGCTTCGGACATCCTGCGGACAAAATCGACTGGACCTCGCCCACGAGTCCCTCTTGCATCATCTCGTCGATGCGCTCTTCAATACGCTTGTATAGAAGCGCACGATCCATCGTCAGTCCAATGATACATAGTTCGTAGGGGGACTCTTTTTTCTGGGCGGCCAAATGGGAAGTCATCGTCTCACCAGAAACATGATATATTTCCATAGCCCGGATCACCCGTCTACGGTCATTTGCATGTAAGCGGTCTGCGCTTTCCGGATCGATTTCACGCAGCTTTAGGTGCAAGGCTTCATCGCCATGCTGAATAGCGTAGGCCTCCTGCTCTTGGCGGAACGCTTCATCCATACTGACATCTGTAAATTGGTAATTATAACAGACGGACTCGATATATAGGCCTGTACCGCCAACGATAAAAGGAAGCTTACCACGCGCGTGGATATCAAGTATTAATTCTTTGACACGTTCCTGGAATTCCGCTGCCGAGAAGGGATAAGAAGGATCATGAATATCAATTAAATGATGCGGAACAAGGAGCTGTTCAGCTTCGCTCGCTTTGGCTGTTCCAATATCCATTCCCCGGTATACCTGCATGGAATCACCGGAAATAATTTCGCACCCGAACTTCTGGGCAATTTCTAAACTAAGCTTGGTCTTGCCAACTGCCGTGGGACCAAGAAGCACGAGTAATTTCGGCTTGGCTGATGGGGCTAACACAGTCGAATCACTCCATACGTTGTTTTGGTCGTCGATCGTAATACATGCTCAAAGCCARGACGGGCAAATTCCTTGCTGTCTTTATTCTCTTTGAGCACAATGCTTTTGCGTGCAACACGCCTTGCCTCCTCGATCGAATCCAGCGTGATTGCCTCATCGTTCGCGTTCCTTCTTAGATGAGAAATCGCTTGGGATTCTTCGATTGGACTGCGAAACATCGGATCAAAATAAACAACATCAACGCTGTTTGAAGCTAATTGTTGCAAATAGGCATGATGATGCAGCTTTTTGACCGATATGCGCCTCATGGCTTCGTTGAGCTTCGCAACCTCTGATTCATAGAGCGCTAAGCCCTCTGTAATCAACATGGCTGGAATGTCTTCACTTTCTACGGAAGTGACACTTCCTTGCGCGCCGACGGCGAAGGAGAACACGATTGAATCTGACGCTAATCCTGCTGTACAATCCACAATGACATCGCCGGGTGCTGCACCAGAAGCTTCAATTAATAAGTCTGATTCACCTTTGAGCATACGCTTCACGCGAACGAGTGCCATGCTGGGATGGAAAAAAGCTGCAGGATGGTCATCTTCATAGTACCTGATCTCATCCCTGGTCACAAGCAGGAGGGCGGGATCATTATTATTTTTCCTAAGATGTTCCAAAGAATACTTCTTCCGCGGGACGAATCGGCCGCCGTACTCCGCAGCGAGCCGTCCTGCTTTGCTTACTATTTCGCCCGAAGGTTCAAATGAAGTCGTTACTATCACGGGGTTACATCACTCGCTTAAACATTTTTTCCAGTTCATAGGTCGTAAAACTAACAACAATAGGTCGTCCATGCGGACATGTATACGGGTTTCGGCAACCAGCAAGACGATCAATGAGGGTCTCCATCTCCAGAACACTTAGACCTTGATTCGCTTTGATTGAAGCTTTGCAGGAACACATTATCGCTGCTTTCTCCCTCAGCTTGGCGATATCAACCGCCTTCTTCTCGCTAAGCACCCATTCGCACATTTCCTCAACGATCCCTTTTTCTTCCCCTGGCGGGAACCAATGAGGATGCGCGCGAACCAGGAACGTATTCCCGCCGAATGCTTCCATAAACACGCCAGCTTGTTCAAAAAGAGACAATCGATCCGATAGGACACTTGCCTCTGAAGGTGTAAACTCCAGTGTAATCGGGACAAGCAATTCTTGGCTTGCCTCAGCAGGATTGCCAAAACGCTCGTAATAATATTCATAATTAATCCGCTCATGTGCAGCGTGTTGATCAATTAAGTATAACCCATCTGTATTTTGAGCAATCAAATAGGTGCCATGCATTTGACAGATGAGGCCCGATTGGCATAGGACGGACTCGCACTCGTAGGAGGAGACCACGCTTTAGGCTCTGCCGCCCTTGCCGGCGGTTCAAATACCGGTTTCTGCTGCTCAGGTTTGTAAGCAGACAGGCTTTCTTTGATGTGAATCCGTGGAGAATCCGATTCTTGTGGGATTTCCAGGGCTTTCGTAACGTCAGGCTTCGCCGGCGTTAGCGGTTCAATCGTTCGCGTGAGGTCGAGCTGCTCCTGAACGTAGGCTCCTTTCGGCGCTGACGGCTTGCTCCCCGTAGGAATCAGCACTTGTCGACCGAATAAACGTTTGACCTCCGTTTCGATTAACGCCGTCAACTCCGCTTCTTTACTGAAGCGGACCTCAAGCTTGGATGGATGAACATTCACATCCACCAGGGCAGGGTCCATCCCGATTTGCAATACAGCAACCGGGAAGCGGTTGATCGGCAGCAGGGTATGATACCCCTGCAGCAGCGCTTGATTCAGCGCGAAATTGCGGACGTATCGACCATTCACGATGGTCGATATGCCGCCGCGATTCGCGCGCGTCATTTCGGGCTTCGCAACGAAGCCCGCGATGGTGTAATCCAAGCTATCCACTTGGATTGGAAGCATTTGCTTGCCGATGGCTGTGCCATATATGCCGGCGATCACTTGAAGCAAATCGCCGTTGCCCAGCGTTTGCAGCAGCATATTGCCGTTATGCTTGAGCGAAAAGGCGATGCCAGGGTGCGCCAGAGCTAATCGGTACATATAGTCCGAAATATGGCCCAGTTCGGTTTGGATCGTTTTCATATATTTGAGGCGCGCAGGTGTGTTATAAAATAAATCCCTTACCGTCACCTCGGTCCCGCGAGAAGCCGCAGTTTCTTCGACTGTACGAATGGTGCCGCCTTCGATGGAGACTTTCCGTCCTAAACCATCATTCGTAGAACTTGTAACACATTCTAGTCGTGAGACGGACGCTATACTTGGCAGTGCCTCGCCACGAAAACCCAATGTACGAATAGAAAACAAATCTTTGCTAGTTGCAATTTTGCTCGTTGCATGCCGCTGAAAGGCTAATTCACAGTCTTCGAGCGCCATACCGGTCCCGTTATCGGACACGCGAATCAACTGCAGCCCACCTTCTTCGATGGTCACATCAATCCGTGTGCTCTCTGCATCAACCGAGTTCTCAACAAGCTCTTTGACGACGGAGGAAGGGCGTTCCACCACTTCCCCTGCGGCAATCTGGTTCGCGATATGTTCACTTAAAAGCTGGATTTTACCCATAATGCTCTAGTTCCCCTTTGTAGCTCGGATGGAAACATGATCTCCCTGATCTTTCACTTGCAGCTGTGGAAAATATTGCGCGAACAGGTCAACATTCACATAGCTTGTCCCATTTTCGATAATGAGCTTGTCAGCCTCAACCGGAATAGCATGAGTCCCTTTGCTGTCGGAAATATCG
>NZ_JBFTQB010000462.1:0-4926 GCF_056398785.1 Paenibacillus sp. 01T422
TGCTTGAGCAGCTCGCCACTAGCTTCATCTCAACGGCAGCTTTTGCCATTCTTTTCAATGTGCCTAGAAGCACGATTATCCAATGTGGATTCATTGGAATGGTTGGTTGGATGATGTACATTTCTTCGCAATTGATTCCATTAGATCCAATTCTGGCGACTCTGATTGCTTCTTTCTCGGTAACTGTTATTAGTCAATTTTTCGCGAGACTATACAAAACTCCGGTCATTGTGTTCAGTGTCGCAGGAATTATTCCCTTAGTGCCAGGCGGTTTAGCCTATGACGCGATGAAAAATGCCGTCCTCAATCATTACGATCTTGCCGTGCAGCTGGCTGCCAAAGCCTTCATGCTCTCTGGCGCAATCGCGATCGGACTTGTCTTCTCCGAAGTGTTGAATCAGCTTTTCCGCCGCCGGCCAAAATAGCCCTTTTCTGACCTATCGCAATAGGTCGCAAAACTTCTATAGGTTTAAACTATAAAGACAATCGGATTTATATCTTAGATTTTTCCTTCTTTTCCCTATAAAATAGTCCCAAGAAACAAGTACCGCCAAACAACGATATGGAGATGATCCCCATGATGGAGAAAAACAATGATCAGCTGATAACGAAATTCGATGAGGTCGCTGAGAAGTATGACGGTCAACGAAGGAAGCTTATCCCCTGCTTTGATGATTTTTACAGGACGGCTACTTCACTTGTGCAGCCGAAAGCTGCTTCGCCGCGTATTCTTGATCTCGGTGCTGGAACGGGACTCTTCTCCTCTTATATCCTGGGCCAATATCCGGATGCAAAACTAACGTTAATCGATCTCTCCCAAGGGATGCTCGACATCGCTAAGCTGCGATTTGGTGAGATGAAGGCTAATTTGACGATTCAGGCAGGCGATTATACCGCATATGAGTCGGATGAACTATTTGATTGTGTGGTATCGGCTTTGTCCATTCATCATCTGGAGGATCCTGCTAAACAGAACCTATATGAGAGGATTTTCAAACTGCTGAAACCGGGGGGCATATTCGTAAATGCGGATCAAGTCCAAGGGAGCACTCCTTTTCTTGATCACCTGTACCGCGCGGATTGGGAAGCGAAAATAGAAGCCACTGACTTATCTCGCGAAGCGCTTCAAGCTGCTTATGAAAGAACCAAACTGGATAAAATGGCCCCTCTTGATCAGCAGCTTGCTTGGCTCAAAGCCAGCGGTTTCGCAGATGTAGACTGTGTCTACAAATATTATAATTTTGTCGTCATGTTTGCTCAGAAGCCGGAAGCTTAACCTTACCAGAACGAAGGCTTGGCCACCATGAACCACATCATCGTCAACGTAATGATCACATACCAGATTAACGCGCTGCGCAGTTGGTTCACTAATACGTTGCGGTCATCGTGCGGTGCACGGAGCTTTCGCAGCAGGGGTGAAAATGCACGCGCAATAAAATATAAGGAAGCCACCATGATAAGCACCGTGAAAACGATCCACGATGTTTTCCATGTCCATGCCGTTAGCCAAGTAAGGAGAATGCCGGTCGCTACCAACACATGTCCAGCATGTTTCGTCAGTCGTACCGTTATACGGAAGGGTTCCAGATACTCAGGCAGGAGCTCAAACGGTGCTGTACTGATTTTCGCCAATAACGGAAATAACACAAAATAAGGACCAATGCTGAGTACAACACTAAAAATATGAATATATAAAAGCAATATGTACCAGGACAACGCCATCATCCATTCTCTAGAAAAATTCAATAAAACAGTGTAGATCTTATGATCCACACTGTTTTTTTCATCTCTTATTCTGCTTTTTGAAATTCGTGTACCCATACTTTCATTTGCGGCAGCCACGGCATGCCAGGGTGTATGGATAAGATACTGTCGCGATATTCGTCAATCGTCTCATGTCCTTCAGCTTTTGCATCTTCCACTGTCAGATCACCAAGCGCTTGCTGGTAGACTTTCGTAACAGTAAATGCATTGCCCTGCAGATCCATCGTTTCACCGATGTCTGCATAACGTCCGTTGCGTCTGCAAGCTGTTTTTTGGCCGGCTAATACTTTGCCAACTTCAGCTTCTTTGGTCACAAGGCGGTCAATGGTGCAAGTTTTTGGTGGTAATGTTTCGTTCATAATTGTTTCCCTCCTTTTTCCAGTACTCATTATAACCAATGTGATCCGATTTGTCGAACGCCGCGGATTCTCTACTCTCTGAGTGCTTCCTTCAGTTTCGTAGACATGCTGTCCATCGAACCTGCTGTGGACCGCTTAGCTCCGCGAAGCTTGGCAATTTCCTGCTTCAGCTTCTCATTCTCTAACTTCAAACGTWCATTTTCTGCGATTAATTGTTCTTTGTCCATGATGTTCACCTGAGCTTTCGATAAAAATGCCCCCTCCCCGCTTGCAGAGCATCATGCCCGATTCTCTCCATGCGTCAAAAGGGGGCTTGCTTATTGACTTATTTCTTCGATTCAATCGTATAAAGACGGGCTGACTCGCTCCACACTTCGCCTGGCTCTAGACTCACTAGACCGATTTGGTCAGCTGGCATATCGATATTAGGAGCGTTAACCAAATTCATTTGTGGCTCCGGACAGAAGAAGCCTTCTGTAGCGCCATTATTCCAGATCATCCATTGTTTATAAGATGTACCGACATCATAGACAAGTTTGACGCCTTCGCGTGCGTCTGTCAATTCCATGTAGTTACGTCCATTTTGTGGAGCCGTCGTATAATGATTGTCCATCGACTCGAAGAATGGGGATAAGCCTCCGACTTTCATCTTCGCTTCCTCACTGGATAGCGGTTGATACTCGCCAGTTGGCAGCATTCTCTCGCTCATTTCCCAGCGGTTCCCGATCGTCATTTTGAAGCTGTAATCCGATGCTTGCGAATTCGTCGCAAATGGCGCATTGATCGTTGTATGGTAGGCAATTAGGCAAGGCATCGCTTCTTGACCTTCATTGTGGACAGAAATATGCTGTTGCAAACCAAATTGATTGAGCACATATGTCAGGCGAATCGTGAACTCGAACGGTAAATACGTATATACGGAATGCCCTTCTCTTACTTTAAGCGCTAAAGTGACGCTGCTATCGCTTTCATTTGTGCCAAATTTCTCAACTTCCCAAGGGATATCATGGACAAAACCATGCAGATGATTGCCTGTTTTTGGCTCGTTGACTGGGAATTGAAAAACTTTTCCCTTCCATGGGAATTTGCCGTCTTCATAACGGTTAGGCGGAAATAAGACAGGAATACCATGTATAATTGGACGTGCTTTAAACGCTTCCATTTCATCTAGGGATGGTTCACGCAGAAAACGGTATTCCTTCTCATTGTCTCTAAAAGCAATCAGGTTCGCACCAATTTCCGGCAAAACCGCTGCTTCATAACGGCCCGCTTGCAGCCAAACCGCTTTCTCTCCCTGGAATGTTCCTTCGTAGGCTTTCGTTGTCATCTGGGTTATCCTCCTAATGTGATGCCCATAATTTGGACAGGCTCATATGAATTTACTTTATAGCATGAGAAACAAGGAAGTCAATGGATGAAAATTGCGCCAATATCGACAAAAGTGACTTTTTTATTCTGGTGGGTGGAAAAAGAAAACCGTCTTCCCTCTAGGGAAGAACGGTCCTCGGCTGTACGTACAGGTGAATAACTTGCGAGCCTAGCGCTTCCAAGCCGCCTCGCCCCAGCGAAGTTCATTACGGAACTGCAGCGTAGATGTGTTTTTATTAATAATGACAACTTCAATACCAGCTAGTTCCGCCCAATCTACCAATTGCTCTGTACTTACCTGATAGGAGAAAACGGTGTGATGGGCCCCACCTGCATAAATCCATGCTTCTGCTGAATCACGCAGGGACGGCTGCGGCTTCCATAGAACGCGCGCCACTGGCAGCTTAGGCATCTCTTTCACTGGCTGTACGGCTTCCACTTCGTTAATAAGCAACCGGAAGCGGTTGCCCATATCGATAAGTGACGCATTCAGCGCTGGACCGGAAGCTCCATCGAAAACAAGGCGCGCTGGATCTGCTTTCCCGCCGATACCAAGTGGATGAACCTCGATTTTGGGACGTGTCGCCGCAATCGTCGGGCAAATTTCCAACATATGAGCGCCAAGTACCAGCTCCGCTCCTGGCTCCATATGATACGTGTAATCCTCCATGAAGGAAGTCCCTTTATTGCCTGCGATAATCTTCATGACACGAGTGAGCGCTGCTGTTTTCCAGTCGCCTTCACCGCCGAAGCCGTATCCTTGCCCCATCAACCGCTGTACAGCAAGCCCAGGCAGCTGCTTCAGACCGTGAAGATCCTCAAACGAGGTCGTAAACGCGCCGAATCCGCCCTCCTGCAAAAAGCTTTTCATACCAAGTTCAATGCGCGCTTGCTCACGAATCGCCTCACGCACCGGCCCTGCCGAACGTCCCTCAGGTGTTATATCATAAACTTCATTGTATTCATCCATTAATTGATCTACTTCCGATTCGGAAATGTCTCTTACCCTTTGAACTAGATCGCCTACACCATAACCGTTAATAGACCACCCAAATTTAATCTGAGCTTCTACTTTATCCCCTTCAGTCACAGCCACTTCGCGCATGTTATCGCCAAAACGAGCTACTTTCAAGCTGCGTCCTTCAACAAAAGCAACTGCCGTGCTCATCCATCCTGCAATTCGGGAGAGGACAGCAGGATCTTCCCAGTAACCAACAACCACTTTACGGGAAATGCCCATACGTGCTCCAATAAAGCCATACTCACGATCTCCGTGTGCTGCTTGATTGAGGTTCATAAAATCCATATCAATCGTTTCCCACGGGATATCACGATTAAATTGGGTATGTAAGTGGAGCAGTGGCTTGCGGTACTCGGCAAGGCCGGCAATCCACATTTTCGCTGGAGAAAATGTATGCATCCAAGTAATAATACC
>NZ_JBFTQB010000463.1:0-8407 GCF_056398785.1 Paenibacillus sp. 01T422
ACTACGCGCTCGCCATCTTTCTTGAAACCTACAACGGACGGCGTCGTGCGGTTACCTTCCGGATTAGGAATTACGACGGCTTCTCCGCCTTCCATTACAGCTACGCAAGAATTTGTTGTACCTAAGTCAATACCAATAACTTTACTCATGTTAAAGCTTCCTCCTTTTGCTCCTAGGGAGCATTTGAATAGATTAGATATTTTTATTTTTAAAATGATAAGATCTACACGCTAACTTTCACCATCGCTGGTCGGATGACTTTGTCTTTAAGAATGTAGCCTTTTTGAAGCTCCTCAACCACTATGCCTTCTTCGTGCTCGTCAGATTCAACCTGCATGACAGCTTGGTGGAATTCTGGGTTGAACGGTTGACCAACGGCTTCGATCGGCTTCAGACCTTCCGCTGTCAGCAGTTGATCCATCCCGCGGTACGTCATATCCAAACCTTTTGCCAATGCGTCAAAATCTTTCGTCTCTTTGCTTGATGCTAACGCGCGATCGAAGTTGTCTACAATCGGCAAAAGCTGCTCAATCAACTTAAGTGAAGCATATTTAGCAAAATCTTCCTTCTCCGCTCTAGCGCGGCGGCGGAAGTTGTCGAAGTCCGCTTGAACGCGCAATAAACGTTGGTAGTTTTCTTCGGCTTGCACACGCGCCTTCTCTAGTTCACTCGCCTCCGCTGAAGCTTCAGCTTGAGTGTCTTGAGCTCCCGCATCTTCCTGGTTTTCGGCGGTTTGCTCGTTGTCGGCTGCGTATGTAGTGTTCACGTCTTGCTCATCTGTTTTGTTATCAGTACTCAATTGTCCTTCACCTCCTCAACATAATACAACAAAATTTCGTTATCGTCAGTTTACCCAGCTTTACTCATCTTCAAAAGGCTGCTTCATCTTAATAACTGTATGAATACGCAGTACAGCAGCAGCAACCTCTCCTGCAGCCTGCAACGCGTGAATTTTCACATCTGCGGGGTCTACAATGCCGGCTTCAACGAAGTCCGTGACCTGGCCAGTGTCGCAATCGATTCCGAGGCTGTCTGTTTCCAGCGCGATCTGCGCCGCTTTCAGCTCTTCAACCTTCTCAAGCGGATTGTAACCCGCGTTGACAACGATCTGAGCCAGCGGCTTGCGCAGTGCTCCCGCGACAGCGGCCACACCGAAGCCCTCCATGCCCTTCATCGTCTCGCGAACGCGCTCCAGATCGTGAGCGACCGCCATCTCCGCGGCGCCGCCTCCTGGCAAGTACCCGCCGCGCACGGCGGCTTGCACGGCCGACGCGGCGTCCTTGGCGATGCGCGAGCGCTCATGCGCTGCTTCGCGCGTCGCCGCGCCGACGATCACGGTCACGTGCTGCTCGCCGTGACCACCCGCTACGCGGACGCGCCCCAGGCGCTCGTCGTACGCGGCGTAACCCGCGCGGCCTAGCGCCGCGTCAAGCTCCGGCGCGCTCTTCCCCAGCGCCGTGCGACGCACCGGCCTAGCGCCGGTGTGCTCGCTCAGGTGCTGCAAGTCCCTGCGGGACAAGCGCTGCAGCACGATGATGCCATGGTCGGAGCAGAACTGCTCCGCCTCGGGGTCAACCCCGCGGTCGGAGGCGATGAGCCCGACCCCAAGCTCCAGCAGCGACGCAAGATTGCTGCGGAAGAGCTCTCTCAGCTGCATGTAGCGCTGGAAGCCTGCCTCGGTGACCAGCGATTCCTCGCTGACCGCCTCAGGCTCCAGGGCATCATGCAGGACAAGAATGCGGGCATCTCGCCGCTCTTGGTCGAGATGCAAGTTCATCGGCTTCTGGTTGAGCAGAATGCCGGTCCAGACCTCGCTGCTCGCCTCTTCATGGGCGATCACGCTGTCTGCGAAGCGGTAGCCGTCTTCGCGAAGCTTGGCCTCGCCGACCGCTTCGGCAGCTTGAACGATGAGCCTCGCGATATCTGTCTGCTCTCGGCCAGCCGTGATGGCGATTCGCTTCAGCGCATTATCGCTTAATCCCGTAATCGCGCGGCTTCGGCGCTCCAGGCTTTCTACCGCCAGCTCGATGCCTTGCAGCATCCCGCTGACGACCTTGGCAACCGGTACGCCGCGCGTTACTTGCGCGACACCTTCTTGCACCAATGCGCCAGCAAGAACGGTTGCTGTCGTTGTTCCATCGCCAATTTGCCTCTGCTGGCTCCGCGCAACCTGAATCATCAATCTCGCAGCGGGATGAGAGACGTCCATTTTTTCTAAAATGGTGACTCCATCGTTTGTGATGATCACATCACCCTGCCCGCCAACCAGCATAGTGTCAAGTCCCTTAGGACCCAGTGTGCCCTCAACTGCAGAACAAATAGCCCTAACAGCCGATGCATTATTAACTAAAGTAGAATAGCGTTCTTCGCCCTCGCTGTGTCCCGTCTTGATACCGCTCATTTGCCATACCAACGTCCCAGCACGTCTTCCATTTGCTTTGATAAATGATTCATTAAACTAATGACCCTGCCGTATTCCATTCGCGTTGGCCCCAAGATACCTATGGTACCTAGAGGCTGACCGCCAATTGAATAGGAGGCAGTAATCAAACTACAATTATTAATGGCTTCAATACTATTTTCAGCACCGATTTTGATCTCCATGCCTTCATTTGACGGAGTAAACAATTTGATAAGTGTAGGGGCTTCTTCCAATAGATCAAAAATGCTTTTAACCTTCTCAACATCTTTAAACTCAGGCTGCGTCAGCATATTGGTCATACCGCTAAGAAACACGCGATCCTTCTCATCACTTTGAAGCACACTTTCCACAACAGAAAGAAGCTCCTGATAACCATTCACATATTTGCCCAACTCGCTGGCAACTTCATTATACAGTCGGGATTTAAACTGAATCAGCGGTACGTTCTGCAATTTGGCATTCAGAATATTGACGACCTTCTCGATGTCGGACATCCGAATACCTTCAGGAATCGTAATCGTTTTGTTCTCCACATGGCCTGTATTCATGACAATGATCGCAACAGCGGTCGTCTCTGTAAGAGGGATGATCTGCAAATGCTTCAGCGTAGTACTGAATACCTCTGGGCCAAGCACAATCGACGTATAATTCGTCAGAGAGGACAACACACCAGCAACATGCTGGATAACGCCTTCCATCTCTTGTATGCGCTGTGCAAAAGTGCCCTTCATAGAATTCAAATCATTCTCATGCAAGGTTCCATGTTGGAGTAAATGATCGACATAGTAACGATAACCTTTGTGTGAGGGTATACGACCTGCGGACGTATGGGGCTGCTCCAAGTAACCCATCTCTTCGAGATCGGACATTTCGTTACGAATCGTAGCCGGACTGAAACCGACATTGCCTCGTTTCGAAATACTTCTTGAACCAATTGGCTCTGCTGAACGAACATAATCATCTATGATTGCACTTAAAATCATGCGTTGCCGATCCGTCAACATCAAGTACCCCTCCTCTTCACAATCGCTCTATGATCACTTTCGTTAGCACTCGTATTTAGTGAGTGCTAAATCCTAATACAAAAATAACAGACCCTAAGGTCTGTTGTCAAGTCAATCCAATCGTTTGAGTACGGCGATTTCATCGCAGCAATACTGTTTTTTGCAATGCATACAATCTTTCCAAACCTTGAAACCTGGGGTCATACCTAGTGAGCGAATCTCAACAAGATCTGGCCCAAGCCTTGTAAGGGAGCCGCAGCCTATTAATGTACCATCGTGCTCAGCAACGACGAAGGAGTCAATTTGCTCCTCCAACATTTCTCTGGTACGCGGCAACATAATGCCCTGCTTCGCATAGCCTTGTATAATTTCATAAAGCTTCTCGATATCGATTATCGATGCTTTCCTAACGGACACTGTAGTTGATGAATTCACTGTCATCCCACCAATCGTAACAAAAATGCACAAAACCCACGCTAGCGTCATCACAGCCAAACTGCTGAAACGCTTGTGGATTCATGTATAAATATACAACATACCGTATATTTGCACAAGGGATTTTTTGCCCTATTCATGGTAAAGCCCGAGAGTGACCTAAGTTAAGAAGGAGGCAAACACTTCATTGCCCAGCAGTATGCCATGTTTGGATAGTCGATACCCGTCCGGCGTTTGCTCCAGCAATTTTTTCTGTTCCCAGCCTTTAATTGTTTCTCCGAAATGCGCTTCGATCGTGTCTCCAAACTGTTCTTGGAAATCGACATTGCGAATGCCTTCCAATAAACGCAGGCCGACCATCATGAAATCTTCCATCGCTTCTTGCCGCGTGACTTCGAATTGCTCCGTGATTGGCAAGCCAACCTTTGTGGCGTCGATGTAAGGCTGAATCCCTTTTACATTAACATGACGCTGTCTATTCATATAGCCATGCGCGCCTGCGCCAAGCCCATAGTAAGAGCGATTACGCCAATACATCGTATTGTGTCTGCTTTCCCGACCTGGTTTCGCAAAGTTGCTAATCTCATATTGTTTGTAGCCTGCTGCTTCCAAACGCTTCATGATGAGCTCATACATATCGACTTCTTCATCTTCACTTGGCAGCGGCAGCTGATTCTTGTTAAACAACGTATGAAATAACGTATTTTCTTCCACTTTTAAACTGTAGATGGAATAATGCTGAAGATCAAGCGATAAGGCTTCATCCAAGGTCGCTTGCATGATCTCGACGGTTTGTTTGGGCAAACCAAACATTAAATCGATGGATAAATTGCTAAACCCAAGCTTTTTGGCGTTTTCGATGCTTCTATGCACATCATCTGTATTGTGAATGCGGCCAATCGCCGCAAGCAGGTCATTGTTAAAAGACTGCACGCCAAAGCTTATACGGTTGACGCCGCCTTCTTTCATTACTGCCAGCTTATCCTCATCCGTCGTCCCTGGGTTAGCCTCCATCGAAAATTCGACTTCTGCCGCGTCAGCCGGGAAATAAGTGCGGACCATTCGCAAGAAACGTTCCATTTGATCAGGCAGCAATACAGTCGGTGTTCCTCCGCCTACGAAGATTGTTTCTACTTTAGCTGGTGGATTATTCTTGACGGTAAGCTCCATTTCGCGTTCCAGCGCATCTAAGTATTCCATGACGGGCTGGCCTTTGAGCACATAGGAGTTAAAATCGCAATAATGACACTTATTTGTGCAAAACGGGATATGAATGTACACCGCAGTTGGAGCTGCATAAGAAACTAACATAGGGGTATTTCCTTTCTATCCTAGACAGCCGATTTCGTCGTCCTTACGGACGGGCGCGTTTGTCAAGGTTATCAACTGATAAGAAGCCAAGGGGCAGAGTACTCTGCCACCCCAGCTTCTTATTCATTGCAAACTATTCGTCTATTTTGAGTACAGCCATGAATGCCTCTTGCGGCACTTCAACACTGCCGACCTGCTTCATGCGTTTTTTACCTTCTTTTTGCTTATCAAGTAGTTTCCGTTTACGTGAAATGTCACCGCCGTAACACTTGGCAAGGACGTTTTTACGCATCGCTTTAACAGTTTCACGGGCTACGATCTTCTGTCCGATAGCCGCTTGAATCGGCACCTCGAACATTTGGCGAGGAATCAAATCCTTCAATTTATCGCAAATGATTTTGCCGCGGTGATACGCAGTATCACGGTGTACGATGAAGGAAAGTGCATCAACCTGCTCGTTATTGAGCAAAATGTCCATTTTCACAAGACTCGACTTCTTGTATCCGGATATCTCGTAGTCAAAGGACGCGTAGCCCTTTGTTCTAGATTTCAACATATCGAAGAAATCATAAACAATTTCGGACAATGGAATGTCGTAAGTCAAAGTGACACGATTGGTATCCAAATACTCCATGTTAATGTATTCGCCGCGTTTGCCTTGGCACAACTCCATGATGGTACCAACATAATCATTCGGTACAATAACAGAAGCTTTAACATAAGGCTCTTCAACGAAATCGATACGTTGTGGGTCTGGATAATTCGATGGATTATCAATGTTCATCACATCGCCATTCGTTAGCGTGATGCGGTAGATAACGCTTGGCGCCGTCGTAATCAACGGAATGTTGAACTCACGTTCAATACGTTCCTGAATGATCTCCATGTGCAGCAGCCCCAAGAATCCGCAACGGAAGCCGAATCCTAGTGCTGTCGATGTTTCAGGCTCGAAGCGGAGTGATGCGTCATTGAGCTCCAATTTCTGCAGAGCCTCACGCAAATCATTGTAATCCGTTGTTTCAATCGGATACAATCCGCAGAATACCATCGGGTTGATACGTCGATAGCCTGGCAGCGCTTCTGGCGCTTGGCGGTCCGCTTCGGTTACGGTGTCCCCGACACGTGTATCTCCTACATTTTTGATACCGGCAACGATAAATCCAACATCTCCGACTTCGAGCGATGGAACCGAGGACATTCTTGGTTTGAAAGCTCCAACCTCGATCACTTCAAACACTTTGTTGGTTGCCATCATCTTGATTTTGGAGCCTGCCTTGATCGAACCATCCACTACACGCACATACACGATAACACCCTTGTAAGCGTCATAGTGGGAGTCGAAAATCAACGCTTTGAGCGGATTGTCTGGATTGCCCTGCGGAGCCGGCACTTTTTGACAAACTTGCTCGATGATTTCCTTGATTCCAATGCCTGCTTTCGCAGAAGCGTGTACGGCCTCACTGGCATCGAGCCCGATCACGTCCTCGATTTCCTTTTTCACTTTATCAGGATCAGCGCTTGGCAAATCAATTTTATTAATAACAGGTAATATTTCTAAGTTATTTTCCAGGGCCAGATACACGTTAGCCAGCGTTTGAGCTTCAATACCCTGCGCAGCATCCACTACCAGCAAAGCTCCTTCGCAAGCCGCAAGGCTTCGGGAAACTTCATAAGTAAAGTCGACGTGTCCTGGTGTATCAATCAGATTGAGGATATACTCTATGCCGTCATCCGCACGGTAGCTCAGCCTTACCGCCTGCAGCTTGATTGTAATCCCACGTTCCCGCTCCAGATCCATTTGGTCAAGTACCTGCTCCTGCATCTCACGGGACGACAGTGCACCTGTATATTCCAAAATGCGGTCAGCAAGTGTTGATTTGCCGTGATCGATATGAGCGATGATAGAAAAGTTTCGAATTCTTGATTGTCTTTCGCGAATGTCAGTCATGCTAACGTAATAACCCCCACAACATGCAAATAATTTTCATTATAGCAGTTGTGGGAAGTTGCAGCAATGTACACCCTTATCCTTTGCCCAATATAGCGTCAAATATCGACACGAACAGTTTAATGCCATGATGCGATGCGATCTGCAGCAGGTCTCCGAGTTTATTGCCCACATGATTCAGAGAATTATCGTGATCCGCTACGGGATCTGCATTTGCTTTTGTTCCCTCGTCACCTTTGGGTGATGGAGATGGAGTTGCTTTCCCGGCATTCGCAGCTGCCGTAGTCGTCGTAGCAGTTGCAGCAGTCCCCTTCCCCGCTGGCTTAACTGGCTCTTGAGCGGCGGCTTTAGCTGAAGGCTGAGGGCCTTGTATGCGTTCCATCCCGCTGGATGCTAAGCTGACACCGAATAAAATGCAGAACAGCAGCAGCAATCCGAACAAGCTCACCTTGATATAAAAGTGCCTCAGCTTCATGATAAAGCCTCCTTTAAGTTTAAAATGCTTAAGATTGCTTAGGGCTCGCAGCAGGAGCATCTACTTTCTTCGCGTTCAAGATCACTTCTGAAATAGCTTCGGCCAACCAATCCGTTGTTCGGTAGCACTCCTCCAGCGAATTGTAGGGACCGCCTACCTCAATCAATATATTGTTTGGCGAAAAGTTCTGATTGTATAAGCCATTGCCTTCACTTGCTTCCTTCGCATGGATACCTTTGGAGATACCAGGATGTTTAGCTTCCAGTACCTGATGAATTTTATTGGCGAACTCCTCATTCTTTTTCCAATTTGGATTCTTTCCACCGATGATGAAATACACCTGTGCGTAATCCTTACCATCAATCGTTGCGGTTGTTTTATTACGTGCAGCCGAGTCGCGATGGAGATCGAAATAATACTGCAAATCCGGATGCTGGGCGACTGCTTCCTGCAAAGTTTTCAGAGAATACTTATAAGAGTATGGATATTCGAAATTTTTAACCGTGCTTGGATAAATGGTCTGTGAATGAACGGCTCCAATTCCGTCTTTCTCAAGATTCTGCGCTAGGCGTTGACCAACGGAAATGATATTGACTTTATCGCTGTAAGCTTTATCCGGATCCGTAACTCCCTTGAGCTCAGGCAGGAAAGATTCATTGCTATGAGTTTGGTAAATGAAAGCTACATTGTCTCCTGCTGATTTGGGYGGCTGACCTGTCTGACTAACAATTGGCGTTGTGGTTCCTATAGGTGTTGGTTCAGGCGTTGGACTTGGAGGATTCTTGGCCTCTGCTTCCAGATTCGTAGAAACG
>NZ_JBFTQB010000464.1:0-7998 GCF_056398785.1 Paenibacillus sp. 01T422
GTATGGATGTGAACATCTTGCATGCGGAAGTAGCAAGGGGTAATGCCAAATTCTTTGCCGGCGTCACTGTAGAAATGGATGGCTTCATATTTTGTGTTCCCTAGGGGAATGCCTTCGTATAAGGAATCGTTCACTAATATACCCACATAGGGATTGATCATCTACTTCACTCCTTAGAGTTTTTCGCCAGAAAAACTGGCATCGGAAGCATAAGCTTAGAGTTTTTCGCCAGAAAAACTGGCAACGGAAGCATAAGCTTAGAGTTTTTCGCCAGAAAAACTGGCAACGGAAGCATAAGCTTAGAGTTTTTCGCCAGAAAAACTGGCAACGGAACTGGCTTGCCAAAACGCCGCGGCACGATAGAGGCTCCCTTACAGCTTATGGAAAAGCAGTGCAGCTTGTTTGTACGGATGCTGATACTTTTGCGTAAGTAGTGGACAGCTGCCCAAACTTTGCCTGTATATCCGCATATGTATAGAAGTAGGAAGGGGGAGTTACATGTGAGCCAGAGACCTATGCGTGTTGTCATTGTTACGCCAGGTTCTTTTCCCATTCCCTCAGGAAAAAGCTCCTCGGTTGAACAGGTTGTCCAGAAAACGGCCGAGAAGCTCGTGAAATTCATGCCCGTGTGTGTTCTGGGGAGAAGAACGTCGTATCAACCAAGAAGTGAAGTACGGGAAGGATGTACGTATATAAGGGTTCCTTATGGGGGCTCTCGCTCCTATATTTCCGCCGTCTCTCGGCAAATCGCCGCACGAAAGCCTGGCATCATCCAGGTTGAAAATCGGCCGCATTTTGTGCGCTATCTGCGCAAACGTTTTCCAAGATGCTTCATTAGTCTGGTGCTGCATTCGAAAGTGTTTATTTCTTTGCCTTATATCTCGCAGAAATATTTGAAGGCATGCTTAGCCGCGGCGGATGTCGTTATCGTCAACAGTGACTATCTGAAGCAGGCGGTGCAGGCGAAAGTGCCGTCTGCTGCACATAAAATTGTAACGCAGCATTTGGGTGTAGACGTTTCCAAATTTACGTCAAGATGGTCTCCAGAGGGGAGTAAATCCCGTACCAAAAAGCTGCAAGAGCTAGGATACGAGAATCGAAAGGTTATTCTTTTTGTAGGACGGCTTATTCCAAGAAAAGGGGTACATCATCTACTTAAAGCGATGAAAACGGTGATTCAAACGGAGCCAAATGCAGTCTTAATTTTAGTAGGCGGTGCTTTCTATGGCTCTAAGAGATTGACGGCTTATGTGAAAAGGTTGTACCGGGAAGGAAGCAAGATGCCGCAGAATGTGAAGTTCGTCCCTTACACTTCGCACGCTGATATCCCGAAATGGTTTCACCTCGCAGACGTCGTCGCCGTGCCTTCCGAGGAAGGGGAGGCTTTTGGACTCGTAAACATTGAGGCAATGGCTTCTGGAGTACCCGTCGTAGCGACAAATTCGGGCGGGATTGGCGAAGTTGTGAAGCATGGGACGGTCGGGTATTTAGTTGATTTGGATAAGATCGAGCCGGATCTGCCCCAATATTTATTGCGCCTTTTGGCAGATGGAGAGCTGAGGCGAGCCATGGGAGAGCAAGGTATTCAAAGAGTCGATCAATTGTTCACTTGGGAAAAGGCAGCTGAGACGAGGTATGACTTATACAAGCATAAATTGGGGAGGTAACCATTTATCTGGGTGTCCGCACATTTTTCAGGGCTAACGTACATCTCTCATTGAGCTTGAATATGTTACAAATGACCAATTTATGTGGAATGGAGAGGAGTCTATGAGTAAGCGTAAGAGCAACAGCAACAGAGCAAGGCCTTATGTGCAAAAAGTGAACTCCCGAACAAATGAATTGAAATGGCTCGATGATAACGAACAGCCTTCGCCTGCTCCGGTTAAGCAGGAGAAAGCGGAAACAAGTCCAAAGATTACACCTGTGGAAGCAAGTATACCTCCCAAAACGCCAACTTCCAAAACAACACCTGCGAAAAGTACGATTGTTGAGACAACCAAAGTGAGTAAACCCACATCGGTGGTAAGTGTTTCACAAACTGCAGTGCCTGCACCTCCGCTGCTGCTGCTTTCTGAGCGTAAAACAGGTAAATTCGTAAATCCCGTCGTGTACACAGATGATATCGTGGAGGAAGCGATAACATGGGAGAAAATCGCCAATCGTTCAGTTGATGAAAGTAAAATCAAGCCGCAAAGCATCGGGACCAAAGTGATTAAGGATTTTGCGATCGATCAGTCAAAACTAGCTTCAGCCAGCGTGACGCGTGACAAAATTGCCGGTCACAGCATTTATGATGAACATATCGCTCCACACAGCATCTCCGGTGATAAAATCCAGGATCAATCGATCGCTGGCAGCAAGCTGCTGGATAACAGCATCACAGCGGATAAGCTCGCCGATCAAACGATTGATTCGCTTAAGCTGGCGGACGGCTCCATTCTATCACAGCATCTATCCGAGTTGGTCATTACGAATGAGCTGATCGATGACCAGTCGATTACAGCTGACAAAATACGCAGCGGCGCTGTGCAAGCCAAACATATTTCGAATTACAGTATCGACACCGCCAAGCTGATGGACGCAGCCATTACGACCGATAAGTTAAGGGATCAAGCTGTGACCGAAGAAAAAATTGCGAATGAGAGCATTTGCTCTGTTCATATTCAGTCCAAAGTTATCTTTAACGAACATTTGGCCGATGGAAGCATCCAGAGCCGGAGTATTGCGCCAGGTCAAATTGAAGCCAGTCACATCGCTGATGGGGCTATCGACGGTTATCATTTGGAGAGTTATGTAATCACAGAGGATAAACTCGCTCCTGCATCGGTCACGGAAGAAAAGCTCGTAAATCAAGCGGTTACGAATCAAAAAATCGCTCCTTTGTCAATTGAAGCTAAGCATATTGTGAAGTCTTCGATCCACACGGAGCATCTGGCGGACGGTTCTATCCAAACTTCGCATCTTGCTTCCGGCGTGGTACAATCCGGGCATCTTGCTGAAGGTGCAGTACACACCAAACTGATTCAGGATGGCTCCATTACATCAGCCAAACTAGCCGCAAATGCGGTAGAGGATAAACATATTCTCCCGAAGGCGATTCAAATGGGACATCTCGCTGACAATGTTATTTCTAATGCAAAGCTGCAGGATGACTCCATTACCTCCTCGAAGCTGGTGGAAAGCTCTATTGAAGGTAAACATATCCAAATGCAGGCGATTCAAATAGGACATCTCGCTGACAACAGCATTTCAAATGCAAAGCTGCAAGATAAGTCGATTACTTCATCGAAGCTGGTTGAAGCTACTGTTGAGGGCAAACATATCCGGCAGCAAGTGATTCAAAACTGGCATTTGGTCGATGGCATCGTCTCCAGCGCGAAATTGCAAACTCAATCCGTTACGTCAAGCCATTTAACGGAAAATAGCATTGAGGAAAGGCACATAAGCGAGGGGGCAATCACGCAGCTTCATTTGGCAGATGGGATCATATCTACCTCTAAACTGGAAGAGGGAGCTGTGACGACTGAACTATTGGCGGCTGGCAGTGTGGATACATCGAAGCTGAAGCAGCATAGCGTGACCTCTGATAAGCTTGCGGCAAGTTCAATCACAGCCGAGCATTTGCACCAAGGCATCGTTGCTAGCGAGCATTTGGCCGATGGGGCGGTACTTGGGATACACCTTTCGCCAGGGTCGATTGGAACGACACACCTCCAGGATGCGATCATTACGAGCGAGAAGTTGGGCTTGGGCACTATCCGTTCGGAACATATCGGGGATGGCGTGATTGGCGCTGAACAAATCGGGGAATCGGCGATTGGGYGTGATCATATTGGCGAAGAGGCCGTTACGACTCAGCATTTGCAGGATCAAACGATCACGACAAGTAAAATTGCTGAAGAAGCGGTAACGGGTACAAAAATAGCTTCCATGAGCATTGAAACTCGTCATCTTCAAGAAAACAGTATTGATGGCAGTCATCTTAAGCCTGGGTCTATCTCGTCTCAGCACCTGGCGCAAGGCTCGATTACGCTCAATATTTTTGCTGACAGGAGCTTGGATGGAACGAAGTTAATGGAACAATCCATTACAGGAGAAACCCTTGCGAAAGGGGCAGTCACCGAAGATAAGCTGGCGAATGGCTCAGTTGGTTCGCAGCATCTGCAACCTGGAGCAATCTCGGCGAGAGCTTTGCAGGAGCAGGCTGTAACGACAGGCAAATTAGGAGAGCAAGCCGTTACAGAAGCTAAACTGGCTGACTCCAGCGTAACGGGTCGCAAAATCGCTAGTAAGTCTGTGCACAGTGAGCATATTATCGACGGTGCGATTACAGCAGCGAAGCTGGCCAACGAGAGCATACATGGCAGCAAACTCGTAGCTGGTGCGCTTAGCTCAAGACATTTGGCCGATGGAGCGATCAGCAGCGCGAAGCTGGCTGCACGGGCGATTGGCAGCGAGCATATCGCTGACGGCGCTGTGACCGGGGCGAAGCTGGCGAAGGAAAGCGTGGATGGCGCGAAGTTGACAGCGGGCGCTGTGACTGGCGATAAGCTGGCCGATGGCGCAGTTAGTGGAGCAAAGCTTGGACTCGGCGTTATCGCAAGTGGGCATCTGGCAGCTGGTGTGGTCGAGAACGACAACCTTGCGGCAAATTCCGTGGATGGCACGAAATTGAGCCTTGGCGCCATCAGCAACTACCATCTTGCGGATAGCTCGGTGTATGGCGCAAAACTGGCTACAGGCAGTGTAGACAGCAGCAAGCTGACCGCTGGAGCTGTGAATCATGAGCACATCGTGGATGGAGTGATTGATGGCAGCAAGCTCGCGAAAGGCAGCGTGGATGGCAGCAAAGTGGTTCCAAGTGCCATTCAACGGGAGCATTTAGCGGATAGCGTAATTGACGCTACGAAGTTGGCAGGTGTCCGGTGCTGTGAACAGCGATCACATCGCCCCAGGCGCAGTGAATGGCAGCAAGCTGGCGGCACTCAGCGTGGACGGCAGCAAACTTGTGGAGAATGCTGTGAGCAGCGAGCACCTTAGCGATAGTTCTGTGACCAGTGCGAAGCTGGCAACGGGCAGCGTGGATGGCAGTAAGCTGGTAGCCGGTGCGGTGAGCAACTATCATCTCGCGGACGGCGTAGTAGATGCTGTGAAGCTGGCGTCCGGCAGTGTCGACGGCAGCAAGTTGACAGCTGGCTCAGTGAATGGCAGCCATATCGTGGATGGCGTGATTGACAACGGCAAGCTGGCAGCGAACAGCGTAGACAGCAGTAAATTGTCCCCAGGCGCAGTTACGGGAGATCATCTGGCTGACGGCGCATTGTTTGGCGCGAAACTGGCGGCAGGCAGCATTGACGGCAGTAAACTAGCCTCCAGCGCGATCAGCGGTTATCATTTATCCGCCGGCAGCGTGGACGGCAGCAAGTTGGCAGCTGGTTCAGTAAGCAGCGAACATCTTGCGGAAGGTGCTTTAGATGGCAACAAGCTCAAAGCAAGCAGTATCGATAGCAGCAAGCTGACAGCTGGCTCGGTTAACGGCAGCCATATCGTGGATGGCGTGATCGATAGCAGCAAGCTTGCTGTGAATAGCGTAGACAGCAGTAAATTGGCTCTGGGTGCGGTGACAGCAGACCACTTGGCAGACGGCGCATTGAGTGGTTCGAAGCTGGCGGCAGGCAGCATTGATGGCAGCATACTAGCAGCCGGAGCGGTAAGCAGCGAACACCTTGCAGAGGGTGCTCTAGATGGCGCTAAGCTCAAAGCAAACAGTATCGATGGCAGCAAGCTGACTCCCGGCTCGATTAGCGTTTTCCATCTTGGAGCAGGCAGCATCGACAGTTCCAAACTGGCAGTTAACAGCGTGGATAGCAGCAAGCTAGCTCCGAGCAGTGTGGACGGCAGCAAGTTGGCATCTAGCGCGATTAGCAGCTTCCATCTGTCGCCTAACAGTGTAGACAGCAGTAAAATAATCGCCGGCGCCGTTCACGGGGAACATCTGGCCGAGGGGGCAGTCGAAGGTACGAAGCTCGCAGCTGGCAGTGTGGATGAGAGCAAGCTTAGCTTCAATGCCGTGCATGTTCCTGCGGCGAAACCAGCGGCCCTGCAACAATTTGGTTTGGTTCCTTTTGAATTAAAGGTGCAGGACGAAATCGTCGAAATCACGTTACTCTTTGATGAGCCGTATGCAGATGTTAACTATGTAATCACAGCGACAACAAGTCACCCTTCGTGTTATGCCGTTATCAAACAAAAACAAACGAATTCAGCGCAAATGATCATTGTGCGTTCCCGTTTTTCACCAGATGCGTACGGGATCATTAACTGGATTTCCATAGGATCAAAAGGGTAAATGACTTCTCTCATAAGGATCGCGTCTATTGGGCGTGATCCTTTTTGTGTGTGATTCGCGGAGCTTTTTTTGGATATGTACAAACATTTATGTGTCTTGAAGAATAGGATAGAGAATAACCCTAAATGGCATTCATCTACGAAAGGAGGACTTTCATGAAAATCGCCTTAATCTGCCYGGATTCTTTGCCGTGTCCACCAATTAAAAGCGGAGCGATTGAGTTATTGATTGATCGCATGGCTCCCTACTTAAGCAGATTGGGTCACGCCGTTACGGTTTTTTCGATACAGGATCCTTCGTTCAGCAATGATGAAAGGATGAATGGTGTGAGATTCATTCGTTATGACCAATCCAGCTATTTTAATGATGTGGTGAGCTACTGTGAAAAGCGATTATTTGACGTAGTTCAATTATATAATAGACCGAATTGGGTTGAAGAAATGAAGAGAGCGGTACCGACTGCCCGCGTTTATTTATCGCTTCATAACCTATTAATCAATCACGATACTCTTGATGAGGCTGCACTTCACGCTTTTGAATTAGCCGACCGTCTCATTACCGTCAGTAAATTTGTTGCACAGGACATTATCAAAGCCATTCCTACAGTCAGTAGCAAAATCACTACGCTCTATACGGGAGAAGATCCTAAGCGATTTACGCCTCATTACACCATGGAAGGTAGAAAGATTGCCGAAAAGCTAAAGAGAGAATTGGGTATCCCCCCGGGCTTCCATGTTGTCCTCTTTGTCGGCCGGCTGCTGCCCAAAAAAGGCTGTCATCATCTGATTAACGCCATGAGGCTTGTTATCCGCAAGTATCCGAAAACCGCGCTAGTGATCATTGGGAGTAAATGGTATGGTGACCGGACCATTAGTAGTTATGTCACGAAGCTCCGAAGAAGAGCTTCGGCTGTGTCCTCTTATATATATTTTACTAATTTTATACCAGTAGACAGGCTTCCCAACTATTACACGATGAGCGATATGCTTGTTTGTCCATCCCAGTGGCAGGAACCGCTTGCAAGAGTTCAGTATGAAGCTATGGCAGCCGGCATACCAGTTATCAGCTCGAATCGAGGAGGAAATCCAGAGGTTGTTCTGCATGAGAAAAACGGTTATATCATTGATCTTTTTACAGAACCGGAAGCCTATGCTCAGGCCATCATGATGTTACTAAGCAATCGCGAGAAACGTGTCAAAATAGGACGCGAGAACAGGAAGTTGATTGCGGATCGCTACAACTTTGAGAAGTATGCGCAGCGACTATCGAATCTATATCAGACCATTTGAAACCGTATACGATTGGAGTGAACAGGGTGAAAATTGCTTTAATTTGTACGGAAATGCTAACCGTTCCTTCTATCAGGGGAGGGGCTATTCAAATTTTCATCGATGGCGTTATTCCCTATTTAAGCGCCAATCATGAAATAACGGTATTTTGCATAAAAGATAACGACCTTCGCGACCGGGAGGTGGTAAAAGGTGTGACATATATCCGGGTTGCGAAAAATAATTATCAACTGAATGTTGCCAACGAGTTGAAAAAGTTGAGGACTAACAATCGGACTTTTGATGTTATTCATGTGTTTAACCGGCCATTGTATGTTCCTGTTATCAAGCAAGCGATGCCCGAGAGCCGAGTTGTTC
>NZ_JBFTQB010000465.1:0-4910 GCF_056398785.1 Paenibacillus sp. 01T422
GTAACGAACGCCGAAACGTCCCTTTTTCGACTTGAAAACTTCCACTTCTTGTGGACACTCATACCCGTAAATCCACCAGTCTTCTTCCATTCTTTTCGCCAGACAGCCCGCTTGAAACTTGGAATCATATAATTTCGCCCAATATATCCAGTTCATCGCAATCACTCCGTTTTAAATAAAATCGATAAACCTATCTTATCCAAAACAGGACATACTTATGAGTCCCTCCTCATGAATCCTAAATGCACGGTACAAACGAGAAAACCGCTTAGCAGTGCTTCATGCACCACCAAGCGATTTATCGATTGAACCATTATTGTTTAAAAGATGTCAGGAATCGTTTAACTGTTTCTCCGTATTCGTTCGTAAAGGTCTCGTATACTTTAACTTGAATCGGGAAATCCAGTTGACCGGATCTCGCATTCAAGTCAATCGTGTTCGTGCCACTGTACAATCTTCCTTCGCCTGATAAGTCTTTCGTCGTTTTCCCAACAGGATTACCAACTTTATCGAATAATTCGAAGGAGAGCTTGTTGTTATACTTATCCACAGTCACTTGTTTATCCGGTTGGATGTCCAGTTCCAGCTTCAATTTGTAATCATACGTCAAGGAAGCTTGATAAATCGCTGAGATACTCCAGTCCTTAATATTGATCTCATATGGGTACACGTTAAGTACTTTACTCGTTATCTCGTTGGCCTGAACGGGTACTTTTGCAGTTGCTAGCAACGATTTGTAGGCTGTGTCACCGTTAGCTTGCTGGCTATACAAGTTCATCTTCAAGCCCTCGCCTGTTTCTGAAGCAGGAAGCGCATAGGAATAGCTGACCACATAAGAAGCCTTAGGAACGACGCTAAGAGCTGTTGCCTCCTGTCTCCTGCCTCCATAAGCATAACCGTCTTTACTTACAAGCTCGGTTTGAATCGCAGGAATAGGGACCGGACGGTCGCTGTTATTCGTCAGTTTGAATTTGGCAACTGCCGTATTGAATCCATCATCTTCATTATTTGTGACGTGCAGCTCAACAAGCGATACATCGACATTGGACGGTACAAATTTATTCGTTGAATCCAGTTTGACCGGTGTTCCTAATGTATAGGCTGGAGCCGGAATGACCCCTTGTGTTGCTGCTCCTATAGGCAGTAGAATGTTCGCACGCCCTACCCGATAGGTATCTTCTTGAATCTTGCCATCACCTTGCGAGGCGAAGAAACTCTCTGGCGACACGACATTCAAACTCGTGAATTCGGTGTCCAAATCGGTTGGGATAACGATATGGATATACTTTTTCTCACCTGGATCAAGCACAACGGCAGCCTCGGCACGATTGCCAGAATAAACTTTGCTTTCCGTTTTGCCATCGATTCCGAAATTCGGGACAGTTTGACGTTCATTCGTTGGATTGACTACTTGAATTTGCACAACTGTAGACACGCCTTTGGCTGAAATTTCCTTATGGATATCCACAGGGATGAAACCAACAGATGACCTCAGGGATGGCAGCGTGAAGGCCTCTCCCCACTTCAGAAGCGCAGAAGCTTTGGTGATCGTGCTGTCACTGCCTTTCCATACGAGCGCCGCGTCAACAGGTACGCTAAGCAGTGTTGTTTCCTTTTTGGGGTATACTTCCATATCAACGTCTACGAAGCTAAGCTCGCTTAGTTCAGCATCATCACTACGTTCTGCATTCGTCAGATAACTAAGTTCTTGCTGCGTCTTCGGTAGAATAGATTTTGAATTTTTGACACTCGGCTGCAGTGTATATTCAATGCCATCCGCCATGCGAACACGCAATTCAAAATCAGGCACACGAGTAATTTTATCGGTTGTATTTTTAATACGAATGACGGCTCCAAGCTTCGTTGTATCCGATTCATGCTCGTTGAGAATGCTTTTAATCTCCACTTCTACATTATCTGTCAGCGAATAGCTGGTATTCGTGCTTGTTTGAGCGAAAACTGCCGAGCTCACACCCTCCGCAGCCCATGCAGGAAAAGAAGCGGTAGTTAAAAGTGCAGCGGATAGTACAATGGTGGCCAGCRATCTTTTCATTTTCTTATTCACGTAGTTCTCCTCCTTGAGCTCGAGCTAGTTGCTCACTTTAATTTTATCTTGATCTTTCAGCTGGTGCTGTCCGGAAATCACGAGCGTCTCGCCTTCCTTCACACCGGATAACACTTCTTGATTCGTTTCATTTAAACGACCAAGCTCAACCTTGCGCTTTTGTACAGTTTCACCGTTCACGATATAAACATAGCTGTCGCCGCCTTCGCGGACGATACTAAGGCTCGGGATAACCGGTACGATTTGTTCATCGTCTTTAGTAAGCTCGACTTGCGCTTTGGAACCCGGTTTCAACTTGCCGTCTGGATTCGGAACCTCAAGTTCCAGATCATAAGCCTTGGATTGACCGTTGATCACATCAGATAAATACGTTACTTTAGCACTTGCTTTGTCCGTAACACCTGGTATGTAGAAAATTAGTTCGCCTTTACCTCGAACGAGAGCTGCCGATGCTTCGGTCAGTTGGGACTTAATCTTAACCGGATTCGTCTGCTGCACTTCACCGACACGGCCGCTTGGCGCTAAAGTTTCACCAACTGTCACGTTGAGATCCGTTAGCACACCAGAAGCAGGCGCTTTGACATCAAGATTGCTTAGTGTTCTATCAATGCTGCGCGCGCTTACCTGTGCTGACTCTAGGCTAGTTTCCACTTGCGCAAGTGAATTCGTCTCTTRCGCAGTTTTCAGCGATCTGCGTGCGCTTTCCAGATCTTTTTTCATATTCGTTAGCGCTGTTTCGGACTGCTCTAACTGCGTTTTCGTTGCTGTACCTAGATCATATTCATTACGAGCCTTGTTATAGGCCTTCTCAAGATCGTTAACGGATGTCTCTAATTTGGAAACCCCGTCTTTGGCATCTGCAATCCCGTTAGATGTCTTCTGTTTAGCTTCGACAAGTCCGGCCTGGGCTCCTTTTATGCTCACGGTATTCAAATCTTTTTGGATCAAAACATCGGTCGGATCCAAGCGGAACAACACATCGCCTTTTTCAACTTTATCTCCGCGCTTCTTAAAAATTTCAATAACTTCCCCGCCGGACTTTGCTACCACATCCAATTGAATGGAAGAGACAACGTCTCCTACTTGCTCTATTGGATTACCAATCTTCTGTTTGGCAATTTTTGCTGTTTTCACAACTTTAACCCCTTGCTCGGCAGCATTTGCCGGTGTTGCGCTTGGGCTTGCAGCAGGTGATGCGGAACATCCTACGACTATCGCCGCGCTAAGCACGACGACACCGATTAACTTGGCACTTTGCTTAATCGTAAACAACTGACGTTTCATAATCGATTTCTCCCTTTCCCCAGTTCAGCTTATTGAAGCGCAGATGGTGCTTGCTCCGTTTGTATAGTTGACGATTTCCCTTTTCTTTTGAACCAACGACGTTCTCTCTTTTTAAATAGAATTTCATACATAATCGGTACAATGACTAGCGTTAACAATGTTGATGTCGTAAGTCCCCCAATAACAACGACTGCCAAACCTTTGGAGATAATGGTACCTTTGGATAAACCTAATCCGAGTGGCAAGAGGGCAATAATCGTTGCGCCTGCCGTCATAATGATTGGTCTTAAACGTGTGATCCCAGCTTCGATAAGAGCATCACGAATGGAGTAGTCCTGCTCCCTAAGCTGCTGTACACGGTCTACAAGTACAATTGCGTTCGTTACAACGATACCTATCAACATAAGGAATCCGATGAGTGATGTGACATTGATGGATTCTCCCGTAATCAGAAGCCCTAGAAGCCCCCCAATTGCCGCAAGTGGCAGTGAGAAAAGAATAGCCAGAGGTGCTCTTGCATTACCAAATGCGATTACCATGACGATGTAAACAATGAAAATGGATGCGAAGATAGCAATAAACATTTGCATAAAGCCTCTATTAATATCATCTGAAACCCCTTTGACTTCACGAGAGACTCCGGAAGGCAGCTCCAGCTTCGCCAATTCGGCAGATATTTTTTGGCTCACTCCACCTTTATCCGTGCTATCAATTTTGGCTCTTACACTTACAATTTGTTCTTCATCTTCACGACTGATGCTGTTTGGTGCGTCAATTTGCTCAATTCGAGCGACTTCATTTAGCTGAATGGTTTGACCCGTTGGTGTTTTGATCAAGAACGTGCCTAATTTATCCACGGAGTTTTTATAAATCGGATTGAGCATAACTTTAGTTTCATAAGTAACATTATTAAACTTCAAATCTCCCAGCTTTTCTTCCGCAATCCACGAATTAACAGCTTGTAAAATTTGCGCTGAAGAAAGTCCATATAGTCGCGCTTTATTTTGATCAACTGTAATTTCGACTTCGGTTTTGGAATCACTTAAGCTATCTTTGATCTCGTTCAGTTCTGGAAATTCCTTCAGCTTATCTTCCACCATCTTAGCGGCTTGCTGAAGATATAGCTGATCATCGCCTTTGAGTGAGTACGAGAAGTCAGCGCCTGTTGATGTTGGAGGCCCACCCGTAAACAACTGGATGTTGACTTCCGAGCCAGGTGGCATCAATTTCAGCATGTCTTCTTTGTAGGTTTTGACTGCCTCTGTCGCATCCGTGTCTGCAGTTAGTTCAAAGAACATCATCGCTCGATACGCATAACGGTCGCTGGTTTGGTTATAACCGACTAGAGATTCGATATACTTGAAAGCAGGATTGCCCAATTTGTCTTTATGCTGCTTCAAATCTTTTTCGAGCTCTTTGGATTTTTCGTTCATCATATCAATAGATGTTTCACGAGGCATTTTTATATCAATGACACCTTGTTTTACAGCTTCACTGTTTGGCATGAAGGCCACCGCTAAATTCGGAACGGTAATAATAATAGAAAGAATAAGGGCTACTT
>NZ_JBFTQB010000466.1:0-4910 GCF_056398785.1 Paenibacillus sp. 01T422
ATGACAAGATACGTAGCGGGGCTAGATGGCGGAGGTAATGACAAGATACGTAGCGGGGCTAGATGGCGGAGGTACCAAAACAGCGGTGATAATAGCTGATGAGAGCGGTCATGTGGTGCATACTTTTACATCTGGCGCTATTAACTATAATGGGCAAGATGCGGATAGTATCCAGCGGAGCTTTCAGGACATTTTTCAAGGGATCAGCGAGGCATGCGGGGGACTGGAGCACTGTGCACAAATCGTAATTGGTGCAGCAGGGGTAAGCAATCCTACCGTTACGTCCCGCTTGGAAGCGAATGTCAGAGAATGCGGCTATCAAGGGAAGGTATATATCACGGGCGATCAGGAGACGGCACTTTGCGGCGCGCATGATCGTGAATACGGTATTATTATGATTGCGGGAACAGGGTCTATTTGTTATGGCAAAAATGAGGACGGGACGATTCATCGTGCCGGCGGTTATGGACACCTCATCGATGATGAGGGCAGCGGTTATAGCATCGGGCGTGATCTGTTGTCTGCTCTCGTTCAGTCGGAGGATGGCAGGATTGGGAAGACCGCCATTACCGGCATGGTCTATGAGCAGCTTCAACTGACGACGGTTCAGCAGATCGTTGGATTTGTCTACAACAAAGAGACGAATAAAAAGGATATCGCAGCCTTGGCGCCGATTCTGTCTGTAGCTTGTGAGCTAGGGGACGAAACGGCGCTGACTATTGCGGCGAAAAGCGCTGCATCCCTGTTCGAGACGGCCATTCCTGTCGTGGAGAAGCTGTCCATGCAGCAGGGGAGCCTCGCGATGGTTGGTAGCGTATTGCTGAACAATAGCCATGTGCGGAACGCTTTTGTGCAGAGATTGAGTGAAAGATATCCGGATTTGACTTGTATTACGGCCAAGAAGGATGCGGCTAGTGGTGCCGTTCTAATGGCGCTGAACCGTTTGGGGAAATAGTTGGAATATAATACCATTAATCTGCGCTGCTCGGTGGCAGGGAATGAAATAGCAGTAGAAGCTCCAGCTAAATCGTAGGTAGCTACCCGAAATTTGCCGTATTTAGCGAAATTAGCGTTAGAAAATGCAGTTAATTGGATAAAAGTAGATGAATTGTGGGAAATAGCAGGAGAAATTGGTGTTCAATGAGGGAGAGAGATAGAGAATGAAAAAGATTCAGGACATGACGCTACGAGAGAAAATTGGGCAGATGCTTCTTTGCGGATTTGAAGGTACAGTAGCGACAGATCAGCTCAAAGCGCTTATTGCTGAGCACCATATTGGCGGGGTTATTTATTTTGCGCGAAACGTAGAACAAACTGGACAGGTAGCTGCGCTATCCGAGCAGTTGCAGCAAATCGCAGAGCAGTCTGGCACGTTACCACTGTGGGTTTCCATCGACCAAGAGGGCGGGATGGTTGCCCGTATTACGGAAGGCGTTGCTTTGATGCCTGGGCAAATGGCGCTAGCTGCAGGAGCGATTGGACCGGAAGAGGGAGCGAGAGTTGGCATAAAAGACGCAGGAGACGCTGCTTATGAAGCTGCGTTGATTTCCGGGAAAGAGTTAAGAGCGCTTGGGATTAACTTGAACTTTGCTCCTGTGCTCGATGTGAATAACAATCCAGACAATCCAGTCATTGGCGTGCGGTCATTTGGCGAGTCTGCGGAGCTTGTCGCTGAATTCGGGCATCGTTCGGTACAAGGGTTCCAGGACGCTAATGTGGTCGCGACGGCCAAACATTTCCCGGGACATGGCGATACGAGCGTTGACTCCCACTTGGATTTGCCGACGATCAAACATGATCAAGAGCGGATTCGCTCTTTGGAGCTGGTGCCGTTCATCCGAGCTATTGAGGGTGGCGTAGATTCGATTATGTCATCGCACATTTATTTCCCGGCTTTTGAGTCCGAGAAGCTGCCTGCAACGCTGTCCAAGTCCGTGTTAACTGGACTGCTGCGTGAGGAACTGGGCTACGAGGGCGTCATTATGACGGATTGCATGGAGATGAACGCCATTGCAGAACATTACGGCACGGTAGCCGCAAGCGTTACGGCAATCGAAGCCGGGGCTGATCTTGTGTTGATCAGCCATAGACTTGACCGCCAGATCGGCGCTATTGAAGCGATCGAGCAGGCTGTCAAGGAGGGGCGCCTAAGTGAAGCGCGCATCGACGCATCCGTGGAAAGACTGCTCGCGCTCAAGGAGCGTCGCGGGTTGATGGTACCGCAGTCGGGCACTGCGGCTGAAGTTGGGACCGCGGAGCATTGCGCGGTCGCCGAGCGTCTCAGCGAAGCCRGCATTACGCTCGTCAAAGACGAGAGGGGGCTGCTGCCGCTGAAGCGTGTAAGAACGCTAGCGGTCACCGTGGCCGCAGCGGTATCGTCCGGCGTGGACGAAGCGTACGCCGGACCGGCAAGTCTAGGCGCAGCGCTTGCGGAGCGCGGCCTTGACGTGATCGACCGTGTGCTGCCGCTGGCAGAGGTCGGTGGGTTGAAGGAATCGGTGCTTGCAGCAGCTGAAGAAGCGGAGCAGATCGTCATCGGGACGTACAACGCCCGATTCCATCCGGCGCAGGTCGAGCTGGTGCGCGCCCTGCAAGCACTCGGCAAGCCGCTGGTCGTCGTCGCGCTGCGCGTGCCGTACGATTTGCTGGAGCTGCTGGAGGTTTCTACCTTCATCGCGGCATACGAAAGCCGTCCGCTGGCGCTGCAAAGCACTGCCAAAGGTCTGCTCGGCGAGCTGGAGATGAAAGGCCGCCTGCCAGTCACTCTAGGCGCTGGATATCCTGCGGGTTGGAAGTGGGAGGGCGGACTGTGATGCTCCGTACCCTTTTGAATCAAAAATCCCTGACCGTAGCAGGTATCATGTCAGGTACCTCCTTGGACGGCATCGACGTCGCCATCGTCCGTATCGATGGCAGCGGGATCGATGCCAAAGTGAAACTGCTTCACTTCGAAAGCTTCTCCTATGAGGAAGAAGTACGTGAAAAGCTGAAGCAGCTGTGCTCCATCGACCACTCGAATGTGGCCCTTTTGTGTGGTATGAACTTTGCTATTGCTGAACGATTTGCGGACGCAGTGGTGAGTACCGCTGCGGCTGCAGGAATGAAGATGGAGGAGATCGATCTCATCTCCACCCATGGACAAACCGTGTGGCACATTCCGGTGGCGGATGAGGCGGATCCTTATCTGCCGAAATCARCGCTGCAGATCGGCGATTTGTCCGTGATTGCCAAACGGACAGGCAGAGTGGTTGTCGGCGACTTCCGCACCGCTGACATGGCAGTAGGGGGGCAAGGTGCTCCCCTTGCACCTTATGGGGATTTCATTATGTTCCGCGATGCGGCCAAAGGGCGTATCCTCCAAAATATCGGCGGCATCGGCAACTGCACGGCGGTTCCGGCTCAGGGAACGGATGCAACGATGGCGGATGCCAGCGAGCTCATTGCTTTCGATACAGGTCCAGGTAACATGATCATGGATCAAGTGGTCTATGAGTTGTCCGAAGGCCGACTCACCTATGATGCAGACGGCGCATGGGCGGCTCGCGGGCAAGTCCACACCGAGCTGTTGGAGGGGATGCTGGCGCATCCTTACTTTGCGCAGCTTCCTCCGAAAACCACGGGGCGCGAGCTTTTCGGCAAAGCGTACACAGCTTCATGGCTCAAAAACGCTTTGGAGCGCGGGCTTGCTCATGAAGATATCGTCGCTACCGCGACGGCGTTCACGGCAAACTCCATTGCTCGTGCTTATAAGGATTTTGTTCTGCCGCATTGTGCCATAGCGGAAGTTATCGTGAGTGGCGGCGGGGCGCGCAATCATACACTGCTTAGCATGATGCAGGAGCTGCTCCCTGAGCAAAAGATTCTTACCTCCGACGAGCTGGGTATTTCCGGCGATGCCAAAGAAGCGATCCTGTTCGCCCTGCTGGGCAACGATTGTATTCACGGTGTGCCGAACAATTTGCCTTCGGCGACAGGTGCGGAGCGCCTGACTGTTATGGGCAAGTTGGCTATGCCTTAAGTAGATAAGATGTAAAAAGTACAGTAAATCTGAAGCGATTTCCTGTTAACGGATAAAAACCTGCAAAACGTACATCAAATATCGTCATTCCCAGCCAATTTCGGCTGTGAGCGGGATTTTTGATGTAGGAAATGCAGGTTTTTTATGTTTTTGGCCACTTTTTTGCAAAATTGCTGATCTTTTTGCAGTAACTAGGTTGGCGATATTGTAACCAACCGCCAGAGTGGAGAAAGCCAGGCCTAACGGACTGAGATGCCTCTATTTGAGCGATTTAAGTTCAATATAGGATTTAACGGACACGGACGTCGTTAATGACCTTGAAATTACTCAAAACAGCCAATAATCAGGCGGATAAAGGCTCTCAGGTCCGATAGCCTCCTTTCATTGGGCTAAATAGCTAGTATAAGGGCTGTGGTGTCCGTTGCTAATGTGCATACCTTGAGGTGGGGTGTGAGATGCTGGTGCTGATGCGGACAGGTGATTATGAGTGAGAGCGACGTGTGGTGGAGAAGAGGGGATTGGTTGGGAGTAGCTAGTGTAGTGAGGTTCGGAATAGTTTGTTGTAGATAGCACAGAATTTGCGCAACTCGGGGATATTGGCCGGAGCCGGTAAGGGTGCGATGGTTCGGGTGCTGATGCGGACAGTTAGGATTGTGAGTAGGGGTGCTGTGTGGCGGAGAAGAGGGGATTGGTTGGGAGTAGTTAGGATAGTGAGGTTCGGTATAGTTTGTTGTAGATAGCACAGAATTTGCATAGCTTGTGGATATTAGTTGGTGGGCGAGAGTGCGGTGGTTCGGGTGCTGATGCGTACAGATAGAATTGTGAGTGAAAGTGCTGTGTGGTGGAGAAGAGGGAATTGGTTGGGAGTAGCTAGTGTAGTGAGGTTTGGAAT
>NZ_JBFTQB010000467.1:0-6233 GCF_056398785.1 Paenibacillus sp. 01T422
GCGTAGAGCATGAACCGCAGCCAATCACGTTAGAAGAATTATCCGAAAGAATGTACTGCACAACGCGGAATGTAAAGATTTTGCTGAAAAAAATGATGGAGCAGGGCTGGGTTTCCTGGAAGCCAGGTAGAGGAAGAGGCAATGTTTCTGAGCTAACATTTCTTGTTTCCGCTGAAGACATGGTCTCCAAACAGGCAATGGAACTAGCGAGTCAAGGGGATTACAAAGGTACGATTGAACTCATACACCAATTGGGCAAGGGAGAAGCGTTGCAGGACTCTTTCGTCGATTGGTTATTTAGTTTTTTCGGATATCGAACGGTAGTCCAAGAGGAATGTTACAAGGATACGCTGCGTTTTCCAGTCTACAAATGGCTTGTATCGCTCGATCCGGCTTTTAGTTTTTTTGCGTTTGATACCCATCTGATCAATCAGATTTTCGATACGCTGGTCCAATACAATCCAAATACTCGGGTTGCAGAGCCACACTTGGCGCATTATTGGGAGAAAAGCGAGGACGGCTTGCACTACACCTTTTACTTGAGAAAAGGGGTACTCTTCCATCATGGCAGGGAGATGACGGCTAACGATGTCAGTTATTCATTGTCTAGGCTAATGGATCTTGGTCTATCGGCGTGCCAAGGCTGGATGACGGAAGGTATTGAGAACATTAGGGTGCTTAACCGGAGTGCACTTGCCATCGAGCTTAAGCAGCCGAACGAGCTTTTCTTGCAGCAACTGGCGCATCCATCTCTGGCGATTTTGCCGGAAGAAATTTGTCGGGACAACGAGGGAATTTTTGGCCGTATGCCGATTGGAACAGGGCCGTTCAGGTTGGAGCGCAATGATGATTATATCTGTAAGCTTCGTGCTTTTGACAGTTATTTCGGGGTAAGGCCGCATTTGGATCAATTGGAAATATGGCTGCTGCCGCAGGATTTGTCGGAAGTTGGGCCTAGCTGGGATATGGTGCAAGTGTTGTGTGACCATACGAATTCCCGTAAACCGGTCGGAGCTGTCGGGAAAGATTCGGAGTGGCATCAAATCGAACAATCGATACTGGGATGCTCATTACTTACGTTTAACCAAGGGAAAGATGGGCCTCAGCAGCACCCGAATTTTCGCAAAGCTATCGATTTAATCCTTGATCGGGAACGAATGATTGAACAGCTTGGAGGCTTCAGGGAAGCGCCAGCCAGTTCCTTTTTGCCATCGATGAATGATAAAGGGACTGCCGCTGTGTATCGAACCGATCTGGAGGAAGCTAAGCGTCTGCTCAATGAAATGGGTTATGATGACGAGTTGGTCAACATGTATATTTATAGCAATAATAACGAGGATGCCATATGGATCTGCGAGCAATGCGTCAAAGTGGGCATCCGCATTGAGTTGACGGCACGGAGTATGTCGGACATGATGCGGCTCGATACGATACAGGAAGCGGATCTTATTTTTTATCATATTTGCTTGGAAAGCGAGTATGATCTCCATATTATCCAGACGCTTAAGCAGAGCAACAGCTATGTTCGTGCGCATTTAACTTCGGAGCAAAAGGTTTGGATAGATGAAGAAATGGATCATATTCTTATGACTTTTGATATAAAAAAAACGACCATTAAGGTCGTCGGCCCCTAGGCTCGTAACGGTTTTCCATTGCCATCCAGCGACCATTCGCAACGAAGAAACCAATGAAAAAGAACAGAACTAAACGAATAGGTACCCATACTAAGCTAATCTCATGCGTGTTCAATAATTCAATAATGCTAAATAAGGCCGTAAGCCCAACACCCCATGGGAGAAGGCCGAAATTCACCAAATATTTGTTTCTGCCACGCTGTTTTCTCTTCAGCCATATGGCCTTGCGTGGATCTTCGTTCATATCGAAACTCCCTTTTTCTTTTTATTATAGCATTGCTTGAAATAAATCTCGAATCAGTATTCATAAGAAGCCTCCATTCATATGCTAGTCATAGGACGGGAGCTTTTTTTCTATGGAAGAGATGACCAAAGTCCTCATATTATGGTAGTATAAGGAAGTTGAAAGGGGGGATATCTTTTGCTACTTAAATTTCTTGCTTTTGGCCTGTTATGGCGACTTGTCGGTAATCCATTCCTTGCACTTCTAATTCTATTAATCATCCTATATGTGTTAGATAGAAGATTTATCGGATTGACGCCGAATATTTTCAAGCCATTTCAATTAAGGCGAAGAGCATCCAGGCTGCGAACGGAATTGTATGCGAACCCACATCATACGTCCGCGAAGCTAGAGCTCGCAAGGAACTTGCTACAGCGTAATAAATTCCAAGAAGCACTTCCTTACTTGGAACAAGCGTTGCCGATTATGGAAGATTCCGCAGATGTACACTACGAAATCGGACTTTGTTACCTGAAGCTGGGTGATCTGCAAAAGGGAGAGAGCTTCATGCTCCAAGCGGTAGAGCTGAACCCGAGGGTTAAATATGGCGAGGCCTATTTACGCCTAGGAGAAGCTTTGGCGCCTGTTGCACCCGAGAGAGCAGCTCAACTGATCGAGCAGTTCCGTGATCTGCACTCCTCTTCGGTTGAGGCGTATTACCGTCTCGGCTTGCTGTACCAGCAGCTTGGGCGCGGCAATGATGCGAAAGCAACGTTCCGCGAAGCGCTGGATATCTACCGCGGCTTGCCGCGATACAGCCGCAGGCAGCAGCGACGTTGGGCTATGCTCGCTCGCTTCAAATGAAAAGGTTCCGCTGCTAAGCGGAACCTTTTTTCACGTTCGCATTGAGGCGAACGAGCAGCCAAGAGCCGAGCACTCCGATCAGGATCGAAGCGATGGTATGCAGATCATAGAGCCAGAGCTGATCCTGGATCGGTGTGAGGCGCCCCCAGAGCGTTAGGAGTGCAGGATGCACAAGGTAGATGCCGAAAGAAGCGGCTCCTAATGAGGTAAGTGCAGAGCTAAGCTTTGGGCTATTTGCAAGACGTTGTAGCGACCAGTTGACGGCCCATAATGGAACCGCCATGCAATACACGAGGAGAGCCAGCTCGAACCATATATTTCCGAAGCTAGCAAGTCCATATTGATGTACAAGCAGCATGCCCACGAAAGTAGCACCCGCAAGGCACATGATGCTGCCTATTAAGAATTGGTAACGTTCTGACCAGGCAACAATGGCTGAATAATGAATGCCCATGAAAGCTCCAAAGAGGAAAAGCGCCGTATAACTGACAAAAAGAGAGGCATATTCCGGAAGGGGATGCACCCCATGATGGAAGGCAAAGGCTCCAGCTTGAATAACTATACCCATAGGGATTAGCCCTCGGCGAAGCCAAGTCGACCGCCTCACGACAGTGATCAGAAGCGGGAACAAGAGGTAGAACTGAACAATAATGACCATGTAATAGAGATGATAGCTGGCATTACCTGAAATAAGCAATTTGATAAAGTAAATGACGTCAAAACGGATGTTTCCATGAAACATTACTTGATTAAATAAATAATAAAATAGAGAACTTAGCACATAAGGAATTAAGATTCTTCGCAGCCGTTTCGTCCAGAAAACACGCGACATTCCAGGCTCCCAACGATCGTAATACGTATAAAAGAGCACGACACCACTGATCCAAATGAATAGCGGCACAGTGAATAAACTAGCTTTGTTAAGGATGAAAAAGATGGCTTGCGAGCCGCTGCCAATCGGAAGCAGTGTAGCGCTTGACGTGCCGTGAATAAGCACTACGGCGATGATGGCGATTGCGCGGATGAGGTCGATCTCTGGTAGTTTGGGTCTTGACGACATGACGGTAATCTTCTCCTTTTTTCACTTTGTTCACTGTAACATGAATGAAAAAGGAGGACAATACACGCTAATCAATCGCGATAAGCGACAAAACTGTCTGGATCAAGCAGCTTCCACTCAGATGGATGCGATCCGAAATCAGGGACGTCGATCATTTCACCTTCCCGTTTGGAAGATTCATGGGCGACCAAGCCTGGGGCTAAGTAATCCGCGGCCCGCCAAGCGTTGTTAGGTGGCAATTTTTTCGTATAAATGGCTTTCAAATAATCATCAACAAGGAATTGATGAGAGCCGAAGTGTCCATTAGGAAGCCCCTCAAAGGTATGTGGCAGGCGGAAGCTGTGATGCACCTTGGCAAGGCTGGCATGGAAATCATTCTGCAATGTTTGATTCAGATTGGAATCGTTCAAATGTACATACTGATCCTTGCAGGCAAGCTGCGAAGTTAGATCCTGAGTGGCTCCCCACTTCAGAGAGGTCCATGCAGAACCACCAGCATGCTCCTCGTAGCTGCCAGTTGTTCCGAACATGCTCATATATACACTGTTGTTCCCTCCCCAGCCCACGCGCCGGAACTCATTGAGGCGCATCATCCCGCCATCGGAGGTACGTACTAGTGCGCTCTGATTGCTGAACGTATTGTCCCATAAGTTAGCCCCTTCGCGAAAAATCCCATCTTCATGCTGATCCACATAACCCAAGCAGGATACCTTAGTCGCCTTAGCTCCTGTTACGGACAGAACCATAGAGACTGAATGGGTCGGATAATACATCGGTGGGATACCGGCGACTTTCTTCCAATCCTTCCCTCCCGAATATTTGAAAGCATCATAGAACCCGTGCGTCATATCATGCAAATACTGAGCTTCTCCATAGACAAAGTTGCCGAAGTGGCCGGCTCTGAACTGATCTCGGCAATATACCGTGGAGGGGTAGTAGTAACTTGTCTCCCCAGTCATATAGATTAATCCGGAACGTTTCACTTCCTCGAGAATGGCTGATATTTCGTCTAAGCTTTGGGCCATGGGCACTGCACAATAGACATGTTTGCCTGCTTGCAGAGCTTGTATCGTTTGAGGACCATGAAGATGTCTTTGTGTAAAAATGGCGACGGCATCCACATCGCTGCTCAGCAGCTCTTCCAATGAAGCGTACGTTTGTTTGAGGGAAAAAGCTTTTGCAAATTTGTCGCGACGATCCTCATGCAATTCCGCCAAAACGACTTCATCGACATAAGGATGAGCTTGGAACAGCTTTACGAAACATTGTGAGAATTGGCCTGCCCCAACAATTCCTATTTTAATACCCACGAGAGTTCCTCCTATAAGAAGAGCATCATATTCTGCTTCCCGATAACTTCTCCTTTATTGTAAGGAGGTTTCAATGTGATGTATTTAGTCCAAAGTAACAATATGGTTTCCAAAATCACATGAAAGAGAGTCTGTCTTCTGCAGCAAGCGTGCTTGCTTGACGCTCTACAGCTAGCGCGATACACTGATAGAAGTGAATACAGCGAAAGTCAAGAGGGTGATTGTACATGAGCTACGAATATCTCATGCAAGCGGTATTGTTAATTTTCCTGGTTGTCATTACTTTTTTTGCAATGTTGATTTGGACGAAATGGCGAAAAAGAGGACGGAGATAGCATTATGTATTTTATTAATCATGAGCAGATCAATGAAAGAATTCAGTTTTTATCTACATTGGCAGATGCAAGCAAGCAGCTAGAACAGCAATGGGGACAAGGCACGAATGATCTCGTTTGGCAGCTTGCGCAAGAGCGTGTTCTGCATTTAGCCATCGAAACCGTAACGGACGTAGGAAGCCTGCTGATCGATGCCTTTATTTTAAGAGATGCAAGCAGTTATGAGGACATTGTGGAGATCGTACACGGAGAAGGTGCATATTCGGAGACATTAACCGAGACGTTGCTTCAACTTGTGAAGCTCAGAAAACCTCTAGTACAGGATTTTGTAGCATGGAACCGCCAAGATCTTCACCCTTTGGTGCCTAAGCTTCCAGCAGCTTTTGAGGAGTTTGCAGCGAGTGTAAGTGCATTTATCAAGAGTGAATTGGAATAACATACATAGATGTTTCTTAATTTACAACTTGGATACTATGCTGTAAAATGAAGCATAATGATTGTTCCGAGGGTAGGTGAGCTAATGAATCAAGCACTTGAGACATCTACGCGTAAAGTGATTCTTTCCATGCTCAAAACTAGTGGACCTCTAAGCGTTCAAGAGATATCCAAACAGCTCGGAATTACGGAGATGGCCGTCAGGCGTCATATTCATTCCATGGAAAAGGACGATCTGCTCGAGACGAAGCTTGTCCGGCAAGCGATGGGGAGACCAACCAACGTGTATACGTTAGCTTCCAAGGCAGACGAACTTTTTCCAAAGAAATATATGCAATTGACACTCGATTTACTGGATGAGTTACTGGAAGA
>NZ_JBFTQB010000468.1:0-4879 GCF_056398785.1 Paenibacillus sp. 01T422
GGGTAGTGGCGCTAACGCTTCAGCAAGTGAATGAACTGACACAGGGAGGGTTCATCGAGGTCATCAGCCCTTTGTTTGAGCACTCCCCTTGGGTAGCGGAGCGGGCGTGGAGCTCCAGGCCTTTTGCAGCAAAACAGGATCTTATCAGCAGTCTGGAAAGGGAAGTGTGGCGTGCGGATCAGGAAGAGCAGCTGGCTCTGTTGCGAGCTCATCCGGACTTGGGAACGCGTGTTCGTATGACGGATCACTCTGTTAATGAACAGGCCGGAGCTGGCCTGAACCAGTTATCACCGGAAGAATATGAGCAGTTTCTTCAGCTTAACAAGCAGTACACAGAGGCTTTTCAGTTTCCGTTCATCATGGCAGTCAAAGGTCAGACCAAAGAGACGATTCGCGAAGCACTGAGCCACCGCATTCATCGAGAAATGAAGGAAGAGATGGGCAAGGCTTTACAGGAGGTTTGCAAAATCGGGCGGTTTCGCCTAGAGGCAGTGTTAGTAGACGAAGCGGAGGGAAAAGCGATGAAGAACGGATCTGAGAGAATCATGTATTACGGAAAAGGCGACGTATGGGTGTACAGGTCCTACGCAAAGCCACTAACCAATCTGACGTTAATACCTGAATCGGGTTTTGTGGGACGAGACAATGTGCTTTTTGGGATGAATATCAAGGTGGCGGTTAGCGGTGAGAAGTTTTTCACTTCTTTTACAGAAGGGGATAACACGATGGTCGTGGCCACGGATTCCATGAAAAACTTCATTCTGCGCAAGGCTGGAGAATATGAAGGCGCAACGGCTGAAGGATTTCTCGCATTCGCAAGCCGTAAGCTGCTAGAGACCTATCCTCAGATGTCAGGTGTTAAAATGACGGCCGACCAAGTTGCTTTTGATGCGCTGCCGGTACCGGGAGCGAATGGCTTCGAGAATGGGAATCTGGTTTACCGGTATTCACAAAATGAGCATCCGACAGCCAGGGTAGAGATCACGAGGACGGAAGATGGCATCAACATTTTGGAGCATGAAGGCGGTATTGCCGATCTGAAGCTAATCAAGGTGAAGGGCAGTTCATTCGCGGGTTTTGTTCGAGATGAGTACACAACACTGCCAGAATCTTATGACCGTCCGCTGTTTATTTTCCTAGATATCGCTTGGAGCTATGAGGAAGTGGAGGATGCGCTGGACTCGGATCTAGGGCGTTATGTGGCTGCTGAGCAAATTCGGGACATCGCCCATACGGTATTTCATGAGCAGCACTCGCCATCGATCCAGAATCTCATCTATCGCATCGGACAGCGCGCATTACTTAGGTTCCCACAGTTAAAAGAGATCCGGTTCGAATCGAATAATCGTACTTGGGAAACGATTCTGGAGCACGCTGCGGCAGGTGATGGCAAGGTGTTCACAGAGCCGAGACCACCGTATGGTTTCCAAGGTTTTTCGATGACAAGACGTGATCTGGAGGGCCTATGAGCGCTGGACTTACAACGCACGTTCTGGATGTTAGCCAAGGCAGACCTGCCAAAGCTGTACGTATCGAGTTGTACCGTCTTCAAGAGGGAAGGGCTGAGCTTCTTAGCGTGGAGATTACGAATGCTGATGGCCGACTGCAGGGGCCGATGCTAAGCGGGGAAGATTTGTTACMTGGAACCTATGAGTTAGTTTTCCATGTTGGTGATTACTTCAGGGAGATGGGTGTCCATCTATCCGATCCTCCTTTTCTGGATCAAGTGCCAATCCGTTTCGGCGTTGCGGCAGCAGGTAGCCATTATCATGTCCCGCTATTAATTGCACCGTGGGGATATAACACATATAGAGGAAGCTAGTTTTGGTAAAAAGCGGCTATAACCACGTCCGAGGGAGGATCTTCGCATGGATGATAAACATTTTGACCTCGTGATTCGCAAAGGTACCGTCGTCCTGATAGATGCTGTGCGGCAAGTAGACATCGGCATTCTAGGAGGCAAGATTGCTGCGCTAGGCGAAAACCTCACATGCTCGGAGCAAACGCCTGTTTATGAGGCGGAACACCTGCATATTCTACCGGGCATGATAGATGCGCACGTGCATTTCAACGAACCAGCGCTTGGTCACTGGGAGGGATTCGCGACAGGCTCGGCGGCTCTGGCAGCAGGCGGATGTACGACATTTATCGATATGCCGCTGAATGGCGTCCCTCCAACTGTAAGGCTCAGCGCACTGGAACAAAAGCTGGAAGCAGCTGAAGGGCACTGCTTGGTTGATTATGCGCTGTGGGGCGGTTTGGTTCCGGGCAATGTCGGGAACCTGCAGGAGCTTGCGGAAGCCGGCGTTATTGGCTTCAAAGCTTTCATGTCCTGCCCTGGAGGAGAAGGGGAAGATATCTTCGCTGAGGTGGACGACGAAACCCTCTATAGAGGGATGCAGGAGATCGCCCGATTAGGGCTTGTGCTCGCTCTTCACGCTGAAAGCGAAGAGATTGTATCCAAGCGAGCCGCTAAGGCTCAGGCGGAAGGCAGACGCGGAGCCCTCGACTTCGTCGCAACGAGGCCGATTGCTGCGGAGCTGGAGGCGGTGAACCGCGCGTTATACTACGCAGAGCAGACGGGCTGCCGATTGCACTTCGTGCATATTTCCAGCGCGGAAGGTGTGCAGGCCATCACGGAGGTGAAGGCCAAGGGGCTGGACGTCACGGTGGAAACGTGCCCGCATTATTTGGCTCTGACCAGCTCGGATTTGGTGCAGCTGGGGCCGGTTGCGAAGTGCGCGCCTCCGCTGCGCACGGCGGAAGATCAAGACCGGCTGTGGGCGGAGCTGATGGCCGGGCGGCTCGATATCCTCGCTTCGGACCATTCCCCATGCCCAACTTCCATGAAGCAGGGGAATTTCTTCGAAGCGTGGGGAGGCATCTCCGGGGCGCAGAGCTCCATGGAGCTGATGCTGGATGAGGGGCATCTTCGCAGAAATGTGCCGCTGCCGGAGCTGACGAGGATGCTTTCGCTTGAGCCTGCCAAGCGTTTTGGCCTGTATCCTCGCAAGGGGGTTATTGCTGTCGGAGCAGATGCCGACTTCGCACTGGTTGATATGAGCAGGGGTTATACCCTGCAGGCGAATGATTTGTTTTACCGCCACAAGCATAGTCCCTATGTGGGGCGGACGTTCGGGTGCCGTGTGAAGGCGACATTTTGCCGTGGAAACAAGGTGTATGAGCTTGGAGAAGGAGTTACAGAGGCGGCTGATGGTACGTGGTTACGTCCTGCCGTGATCGTTGGAGGTGAGGTCGGTGGCTAAAAGGGTACCGAATTCACGCGATCTGCTATCCCAATTCGGAGAGCGGATGCTCGAGGAGCTGGAGGAGCTATCCTCCTATGGGGCTGATGCCGAAGGAGGAGTGACTCGGCTCCTCTATACCGATCCATGGCTGCAGGCGCAGCGAGCGATTGTTAGCAAAATGCAGCAGCTGGGGCTGGAAGCCGGGTTTGATGCGGTTGGCAATGTATTTGGAATATTGCCAGGTAGTCAGCCTGATGCGAAGCCGATATTGACAGGATCGCATATCGATACGGTCAAAAATGGCGGGAAATACGATGGCGCATTCGGCGTCATCGCCTCGATGATGGCACTGGGTTATTTGAAAGCAGCTTACGGGCTACCTAAGCGAACATTAGAAGCCGTCTCGTTCTGCGAAGAAGAGGGGAGCCGCTTCCCGCTGGCCTACTGGGGCTCAGGGCATGTAACAGGCGCAAGATCCTTGCTGCTTGCGGCCGAGATTGCCGATCCCGACGGCGTTACTTTGCTTGAAGCGATGCGGCAAGCAGGCTTTGCTGCCCCAGCGAATGGGCAGCTGTATCCGGCAAAACGCGAATCAATTGGCGGCTATATAGAGATTCATATCGAGCAAGGCTCTATTTTAACCTATAAAAAGAAACAAATTGGCATTGTAACGGCCATCGTTGGCCAAATTCGACTGACCATAGAGGTAACAGGCAGCTCTAATCATGCGGGAACAACGCCGATGAGGATGCGCAAGGATGCGCTCGCCGGAGCTGCAGAAATGGTGGCGATAACGGAGCAGATGGCCCTTGAGGCAGGAGAGCCGCTTGTTGCTACTGTGGGGCGTTTGGAAGTGAAGAGGGGAACCTCGAATGTAGTGCCGGGAGAAGTGGAATTTACGCTTGATATTCGGCATACTGACGAGTTGGAGATGCGTACATTTTGTATAGGATTGCTAACAAAGCTCGAAGAAATCGCATTGCGAAGAGGGCTCACTATAGAAACGGTTCAAAATTTACATGCTTCGCCGGTAGCTATGAAGGAAAGTTTTTCAAACGAAATTGAGGCTGCTTGTGAAGCCGGTGGATATCAGCATATACGGCTGCCGAGCGGCGCAGGACATGATGCTCAGCTGTTCGGACCGATATGTCCGTCGGCGATGATTTTCGTGCCAAGTGTTGGTGGCATAAGCCACAGTCCTGAGGAGTTTACGGAAGCGGACGATCTGATCGCCGGATTCCACACACTGGTTCACGTGTTATACCAATATGGCTATGGGGGGAAAGTGGATGAAATTCTATAAGGACTTGTCGCCCTCGCTGAGGACTATTATGACCCCTGGACCTGTAGAGGTCGACCCCCGGGTGCTTCGTGCGATGTCGTATCCGATTCTGGGGCAGTTCGATCCGGAATTCACGGAACTGATGAATGAAACGATGGAAATGCTTCGCGAAGTGTTTCAAACGAGCAATCAATGGGCTTTTCCAGTAGATGGCACCTCGCGTTCTGGCATTGAGGCCGTACTTGTAAGTGTCATTGAGCCAGGGGATAAGGTGCTTGTTCCTCTTTATGGACGTTTCGGTCATCTGCTTGTGGAAATCTCTGAACGCTGCGGCGCAGAGGTTCTCATG
>NZ_JBFTQB010000469.1:0-6363 GCF_056398785.1 Paenibacillus sp. 01T422
CATTTCGCACAAAGAGCTAGTCTTCATTGTATAAAGTACAATGAAATAGCTAGAAAAGCGCCGAAAACTTGCTTTCGAGGGCAAATGGTTGCACAAAGTGCAACGTAGGCCGTAATTACTCGARGMGCARAGAGAAACTGGTKCCGGTGAACGTTTATTTGAGGCGATGGGTGAAAGGGTGCAGYTRTAGGAGCAASGTCAAAGCTACTTCTCAACTGCYGRGCTGTGCTAGCYGCTYTATAWTGCAYTTTGTGCAATRTAGAGCAGGCATTTCGCACAAAGAGCTMGTCTTCATTGTATAAAGTACAATGAAATAGCTAGAAAAGCGCCGAAAACTWGCTTTYGAGGGCAAMTGGTTGCACTAAGTGCAACRTAGCYGGCYGTGGCAGCCRATARAGCCTGAAATGGTTGCACAAAGTGCAACGTAGGCCAAAATACTCGAAGCGCAGAGAGAAACTTATGCCGGTAAACGTTTATTTGAGGCCCTGGGTCAAAGCTACTTCTCAACTGCCGGGCTGTGCTAGCCGCTCTATAATGCATTTTGTACAATGTAGAGCAGGCATTACGCACTTATCTCTCTTGCTCAAAATCCCCTCCCCCAAACATAAATATGGGAGAACCTTGGGTTCCCCTAAATTCTTATATCTAAAAAAAAGCCTGACATACGGAATCCGCATGCAGGCTTCTCTATGTTTACTTCAACTCCGCGACAAGGTTCGGCGGAACCTCCCCTTGAACACCCTTCACCAAGTTATTCGCGGCAAGCATCGCCATATCAAAACGCGTTTGATGAGTGGCCGATCCGATATGCGGCAAGGTGACGACATTGGGCATTTTCAAAAGCTTGTTATCCGGGTCTACCGGCTCTTGCTCAAAAACATCAAGGCCCGCTCCGCGGATAGTTCCTTTTTCCAAAGCTTCAATGAGCGCTTCCTCATCAACGGTTTGCCCGCGGGACGTATTGATAAAGAAGGCGGTTTGCTTCATGAGCGCCAGCTCTTCGCGGCCGATTAAACGAGTCGTTTCTGGCGTTAGCGGCGTCATTAACACGACAAAATCAGACTCCTGAAGCAGATCCTGCAGCGAGCGGTAAACCACGCCCAGCTTCTGCTCAGCGTCCTCTTTGCGGCTGCGATTATAGTACATAACCTCCATATTAAAACCAAACTTCGCCCGCCTAGCTATGGCCTCCCCGATGCGCCCCATGCCAATGATCCCGAGTTTCGCATGATGAACATCGATCCCGAAAATATGGTCATCGCTTCCTTTTTTCCACTGACCCGCTTTCACGTATGCGTCAAGTTCCGGGATTCGTCTTGCTGCACTCAAAATTAGGCCGAACACCGTATCCGCCACTGTTTCATCCAGTACGCCCGGTGTATGCGTTCCCATAACGCCTCTGGCTTTCATAGCCACCGTATTCAAATTGTTGTAGCCTACCGACACATTGCTTACGATTTTGAGCTTCGGCGCATGATTGAGCAATTCTTGATCAATGCTTCCACCAGATATTAAGAGTCCATCCATATCAGACAGCTCTTCTAATAGAAGCTGACGGGGGATTTCTTCTTCCCTGTCCCATTTGCGATAATCGCAATACTGTGCTATGTACGCTTCTACTTCACTTGGAACTCGCTTTGCGAGAAAAACTTTCGGCCTCATCCTCAAAACTCCTCTCCATACTATGAAAGAATCGTACGCTGCTGCGAATAGAAAGGCAAGCGGTTCCCCTCCCAGAATGGCACCAAACGTGCATATCGCCGAAAATCCAGAGAAAATAATCAAGGACAAATTGAATCCTATTTTATCTGTAATAGGGCCCAAAATCAGCCTCGCCAGCGCAAAACAGAGGAAAAAGGCAGACAGCATGCCAGACGCTTTAACCGCTTCCCATTCGTATGCCTTCTCTAAGAAATTAACTAACCAGCCACCTACAGCCAGCTCCGACACAACGCCAGAAGAAAGAATCAAGACCATAAACCACAGAACCGGATCACGCATTAGTGTTTTCAAAGAAACTCGGTCCTCATGTGCGATCTCGTCGGAGGGAAACGAACTGCGCAAAGCAAATAGAATAGGGAAAATCGACAATGAAAGCATCACCAAGTACATACCGCGCCAATCGAGCGTATAGCCGAACACGTTTACCGTCATAAGCCCTGTTGCAATCAACGGGGCAACCGTGGAACTGAGCCCATAGAAACCGTGCGTGAGATTCATCATCGTTCCCGTATTTCTAACGAAGATTCTCGCCCCCAGAATAGCGAGTCCAATCTCAAGCATCCCGTTGCCGATATACATGAGAAAATAGGAGGAGGAAAACATTGAAAAACTACTGGAAACATAGATAAAAAAGCCTGAAAGGATCATTATGGCAAAGGCAGCAATACTGACAATTTTAATCCCCCATAGGCGTGTCAAAAAAGCCGTGAAGGAACAGGCGATGAGATAACCCAGCGCGTTGAGGGACAGCAATGTGCCAAGCTGCGATTCATTCAGCATATAATCGAATTGAATGCGCGGGATGGCGGGACCTTTAATATTCTCTGAAAAGCCAAACACAATAAAGCCTAGAAATATCGTAGCCAGTTGCATGGCGTAGACCTTTTTGGACTTTTCCAAACGTTGTTCCACGTTGTCATTCCTCCATGCAGCTTACTTCATTTGTAGTCGCCAATGTAATACGCGAAGATGGGTTCAATCGGTTTAAAGTATAGATATCCGTCTTCTTCCCAAGGCTGGAAGTGCAAATCCATGCGTGAATCCTGCCAATTCTCGGGAGTTCCTCTCGTATTCAACCGCCCCGGCACAACTGGCTCTTCTATTACCTTTGGAAATTCTTGATAACCAAACAGAAGGTTCTCGTGCATCGCGATGATTTCGTATTTGTCGCCTGTGAACGCGCGCTCTTCTTGAAGCTGATAATGATAATAGATATAACTGCTGATCATCTCAGGTTTCAAATGCGCAACTCTTCCGACACGCCTCTCTACCTGTTCCTTGCGCAGCCAGTGCTCGTTACTCGCCGGCTCATTAAAGTGGAACACATCAATCATTTGAATCCATTTGCGCGAATCCAAGCCCCCAGGCCAATCCTTAAGATAGGGTACTGCGGCACCAGCAATCTCATCAGGACTTAACATGCAGTCCATGCACTCATAGTAGAGGAACAGACTATTGTTCCACACATAAGCAGCAGCCGTCATCAGCTCCCGTTGCTCGATGCGTTGTTTGGCTTGTTCGCTTTGTTCTAAAGCCTTTACACCCGTAGATACTTGCCCTTCTTGCCATTCCGCTCGATAGATCATCCTTGTAATCATCTGTTCTCTGCCTCTACTTTCTTTGAGATCATGATCAACAAAACTGATTATACCACTGTTAGCCAAGGTGCGGTGCGATAAAAAAAGCCCCGCAGCCCTCAGCCCTGTGCGGGATTATTTCGTCAATTAAACGACCCTACTCGTTCAAGAAGGTTGTTGCCTTGCTCTGGATCAGCTTTGCTACTTCCAGCGCGGACTTCTGCTCACCAAAGAAAGCTCTAGCCTCATCCCCTATCATGGCAATCACACTGCCGTCCACCATCGGATAATTATCCGCTGTACTGAGGAGCTGTTTGMAATTATTGAATTCTTCATCCGATACCTTGGGCACTTTCCCGTCCTTCAGCTTGTACGTACCGCTTTTCACCTGTTCCTGTATGCTGTTTAATTTCTTCTCATTCACAGACTTCAGCAGCGAAAAGCCTTCTCTCTCTTGTAGAGACTGCCCCTCTTCCGATAACAAGAAGGCAATCACCTTCCAAACCCCCTCTTTCACTGGAGATTTGGCTTGTATGGCAAGCTGAGACGAGGTGACAATCCGGGTTCCACCTGTTTGCTCGGGTTTTTGCAGCAGCTTCGGATTGGCGAAAAACTGATGCAAACCATCTATAAAATCTACGGGTGATCGCAAGACGGTAGAATAGAACATTTGCTTGCCTACATCCGCAGGTTCCGAGGTCATGACTTTGTCATTATACATTTTCTTAATTTGCTGCATCGCTTCGATGAATAAAGGGGAGTCGAATTTTGCCTTTTTCGCTGTATGATCAACAAATTGTGCGTAATGATCGACCATTATTTCTTGCAGAAGAATCTCTGGTGGATCATTGGCTAACGCGTAACGTCGCTCCATGCCGCTTTGCCCCATTTTCTTCGAGGTCTCCGCAAACTGCTTCCAGGTCCAATTCTTATCGTCAACCTTCGTTTTTTCAAGAATGTCTCCATCACCTACGAAGGCCCGCAGGAAGAAACCGGAAGGAATCGTATACAAACCGCCATTTAACTTTAAGGCATTCAACACATTTGTTTGCAAATCACTTTTATTCACTGTTTGGTCTTGTTGCATGAGGTCACTCATGTTCAGCAGAAGCTTTTTGTCCATATAATCGCCGATCGGCAATGAGCTGATTTCGAAGATATCAGGCCCTTTTCCTGATAGCAGAGCTGCATTCGTCGTCTTCTGGTATTTCTCATAATCATTCGTAAACTGAATTTGAAGGTCGATGTCAGGGTACTTTTCTTCAAACTTCTTCTCTACTGTCTGGTAATAAGGATTCGTCGCTTGTAAAGACATCGTAACGACGGTTTTCCCCTTCGCCGACCCTGATCCTGTGACTTCCTTGCTTGCCGCCGAGTCATCACGGCTTCCGGAACTGCACGCGGTCGCTACCGCCATTAAAAAACTCATAATTATGATTGATTGACACTTCTTCATCGTATGAATCCTCCTATCATTCTCTCTCTCCTGCATGCTTAACTATTCCAGACGTACACGGTTTCCATCTTGTAAAGGCTCACTGCTCTCCAAGATCATCATGTCTTCCTCATAGAGGCTATCGGATTGAAGCATCGTTTCTTTGCCATTTCTTTCGCTGTATTGTAACCTGACTTTTCGGACAATGAATTCGTTGCCCAACGCATTCCTCATCTCATCCAATTTATAAACAAACATACCGTCCCGATCCTGATGAATGGCTTCATTCGAAATCATCCATCCCTCTTCACGCGATCGCTTCTCGAGCTTGATTCGAACCTGCTCACCCCCCTTCAATTCAGAATCAACAACCTTCACACGAAGAACCTTCTGAGACACTGTTATCGTCTTGCCTGCCTCTCCATCGGAGGAGCTTACGGTTCGAGGTTCTGCATCCGCTATTTCATCAATTGTGCCGTTGATGATACGCGTATTGGGTTCCTGAACAGCGTGTACTTCGACCTCTACCTTCTCTCCCGGCGACATCCCTAAGCTGGACAGAAGAGTTGAATCAACGGATAGATCGAAGCCATAGCCAAGGCTGCTGTTCGTGATAAGGATCTCCGGTTCTCCCGCCGAAACTAGCCCTTCCGTAGCATTTACCTTCGTTATCAGGCCATCGAACGGAGCCTTCATTTCCTTATGGGCTGCCAGCCCATCTCTCAATTCGTTAATTTTGCGCTCCTGCGCAGCCAGATCGAGCTTTCTCGTCTCAAGATCGCGCCTTGCCGTTCGAATCTTGATGTCGTCCCCGTCCATGGTCGACTGGATGAACTGGTCTTGCACATTCTGAAGCTCGATGTTTTGCTTGTCCAGGTTGGTTATAGCGTCTTCCAGCTCGTGTTCGGCCACTTTGCTGTCATAACGGATGAGCGGTTGCCCCTTTTTCACATGATCACTTCCTTTAACGAGAATCTGCTGCACTTTCCACCCGGCCGTATTCGATAGTTTAGCCTCATAGAACGGTTGTAGGCTGCCGCTGCCTTCGAATGTAAATATAAGACTCCCTTTCACCGGCTTTTCCGTTCTCACTTTCGGTAATGCTAACGACTGCAAGGTATTGCTGAATAGCGAAAAGAACACAAGTAATCCCATAAAAACAAGGAATACGACTTGAATGCTTTTCTTTCGGCCAGATACAGACGGCTCCTTTTCCAACCCCGTTCCCCCTTTCTTCTCTCCTATAAACTTTTCGCAGGACTAGCCCTTGAGGCCAGACAATTGAATACCTTCTATGAAGTACGATTCCGCGTACAGAAACAGCAGCACCATCGGAGCCATATAGAGCACTGACGCAGCAAAAGCAATCCCCGGCTCGCCGATTATCCTGGATAAATACACGGACAAAGGCTGCTTGAACGGATCTTCCAGAAAAACAATCGGCTGCTCCACCATGTTCCAATAGTCAACGAATAGAAGAAGGACTAGGGCTGCCAGACCCGGCTTAATCATGGGGATAATGATGGTGTAGAAAATCAGCAAATGACCGGCTCCATCCATCTTGGCCGCTTCCATATAGGCATATGGAATTTCGAGCATGAACTGTCTAAGCATGAACACTCCGAAGGC
>NZ_JBFTQB010000470.1:0-4874 GCF_056398785.1 Paenibacillus sp. 01T422
GTTGTCGATGCCATGAACAAGATTACGAAAGAAAAAATCAATACGACCATCACATTGAACACCATTGATTGGGGTAACTTTGACGACAAAATGAAAGTGATTATTTCGGCAGGTGAGGATTGGGATTTAACGTACACGGCTTCATGGACGAATAATTTTTATAACAATGTTGCGAAGGGCGCTTTCCTGCCGTTAGACGATCTTCTGAATAAATATGGTCCGCATATCAAGGAAACAATTCCTGCCCAATTTTTTGACGGGGCGCGTGTGAATGGCAAGCTATATGGGATAACAAGTTATCAGATTATGGCAACGATGAAAGGGTTTTCAATCAAAAAGGATCTAGCCGATAAGTACAAGCTGGATAAAACAAAGATCAAATCATTGCGTGACTTGGAACCATTTCTGGAAAATGTGAAGCAAAATGAACCTGGTATTGTGCCTACGACGAGCGGTGCACCGGTTTCCACTGAACTTCTTTCCAAAATGGATACCGGACTTATGTATGACACCGTTACGGGCGATACAGCCAATCCTCTTGTGATTAATGTAAAAAATAATGATTTTAAAATTAAGAACTTGTATGAACTTCCGGAAACGATGGAACTGGCCAAAATGAATCGCGATTGGTACAACAAAGGATACATTCGCAAAGACGCAGCTACAATTAAAGATTATAAAGCGGAACAAAAAACCGGGAAGTATGGGATGTTCCCAGCGGGAGCGGTGAAGCCTGGCAATGAAGGCGATACAAAAGGATGGGCGGGATACGATGTAACCGATGTACAGTTTAGCCCATCTTACGTTTCCAACACGAGTTTAATTTCATCGCTGACAGCAATTAACCAAAACTCCAAAAATCCTGAACGTGCGATGATGTATCTGGATCTTTTGTTCGCTGACAAAGAATTATATCAGTTATTATGTGTAGGCATGGAAGGCAAGCATTACAAGAAAGTGGACGACAGAACCGTTGAAGCCTTGCCAAATGGCGGATATAATCCGGGAACGGACTGGGAACTCGGCAGTCAATTTAACATGTTCCTTCRTCCAGGGCAGCCTAAAGATGTGTGGGAGCAAACGAACAAAGTGAACAAAGAAGCGATTGTTTCCCCATTGATTGGCTTTGTTTTAAACCGTGATCCAATTAAAACCGAGATGGCACAGATCGATGCGATTATAAAACAGTACAACAGCGTAACAAACTCACTGCTGAATTTTGGAACTGCTGATCCGGAGAAGGTCATGGCTGAAATTAACGATAAACTTAAGAAAGCAGGATTGGATAAAGTTATTGCGGAAGCTCAAAAACAACTGGACGAATGGCGCAAGGTAAATAAAAAGTAAGAATCAAATGACCGCTCATAGCTTATACAAGCTATTGAGTGGTTGCTTTTCCATAAAGTGGTTTTTTCTTTTATATTAAAATTCTTTGCTATATAATGGTTGTATAAGTGATATATTAGGAGGTTAGCGCTCGTGAGCCAGATAAAACTGCCTCGATCTATGTTTATTCGTATGTTTACTTCATTTACGCTTGTATTTATCTGTATCTTACTGGCGCTTTCCTACATCTTATATGTTAATTTTCAAAAAATTGGCGTGAACCTCGTTTCTGGCGCTAATGCGAATGCGCTTTCACAAATCAGCTATAGTTCAACTTATTTGAATGAAGCTTCGAAAACATTCTCGATATCTTTATTGACCAATTATCGGGTACAGTCGGTTATGTACAATGCGAATAATGATTACAAAGATATCCAAGAGGCATTGGTAGATGTATCCAAATTGAAGGACGCGAATCAATTCGTTCATTCCGTCTATGTGTTTAATGGAACGAGCAATCAATTTTATTCAACTTGGCTTCAATCCAGCAATACCAAGGATTCTTTTTTTGATCAAGGCTTAGTTTCTATAATTGATGAGAAGAAACAGGTAGCAAGGGGAAAGTTCTACCCTATATTGAGGGAAATTCCTGTCTTTATCTCAGCCGATGGAAAGGATATTGACAGCAATCAGAAGATAAGTGTTTTGACTTATATTTTCTATGAATATGAGGATACAGCAGATCGCGTAAAGGGCGCAATTATCGTCAATGTGAAAGTGGATTACTTGAAAGCATTAATTCAATCCCTCTCCTCTAGCGGAAAAAATCAAGGAAGTACTTGGATACTAGATGAGAAGGGACAACCGATTCTTGGGAACATGGATCAATTAACGGCGGAGGAGAAATCGGCTGTTCTCAAACCAATCCAAGAAAACGGCAGTAATACCTATTTTACAACAACGATTCAAGGAAAGAAGAATCTGATCACCTATGTAACATCTGAGGCTTTGAATTGGAAGTTTATTCATATCGTCCCTTATTCCATTATTTTTCATGATATGGAGCGACTTGGCTGGATTACGCTTGCTTTTTGTTTAGGGATATTGATTCCTGGCATATTTATCGTATTCTATGTATCCAAAAAGTTGTATTCTCCTATTCGCGGTCTGGTCGGTAAAGTTTCAGCGTTGCCTCGTTTACCATCTTCGTCAGTCGAGAATAAGGATGATATTGGCTATTTAAGCGATATCATTTCGATGGCCATTCAACAGAATGAAGTATCTATTGGCGATAAAAAGACTGCTTTTTCCTCCCGGAGATTCGAGTTCTTACGTAGGCTGATCAGCCAATCGTTTGATGATGACTCTATAGATCTACAATCACGTCTCGATCAGTATCAAATACGGTTGTTGGCCGATAAGCGCCATTTTGCCGTTATTTTCATGATTGATCGTTATGAGCAATTTATAAGAACTTACAGCGCGGCAGATCAAGACCTATTTCGTTATGCAATCGGAAATGTAGCAGAAGAAATAGCCTCTCGTTTCACGAATAATTGTGCTGTTGATTTGGGTGATGAAGTTGTCTTCATTCTAGAAGCCTCCGACGAGTCTTATGAGAAACAGCTTCGTGATATTAGTCTCATCATTGCGGAGCTACAAAACTGGATTCAAAGCAATCTGAAACTTTCCATGACAGGCGTAATCGGGTATTCGGTCAAACAACTTCAGGATATCTCTATTTCGTATCAGGAAGCCGTTCAGTTTAGCAAGTACAGGTTCATTTTCGGACAAGGATCGATTATCTCGTCGGATGAGTTGAAACATATGAAAACGGATGACTTCCGACCGCCGCTACAACTGGAAAAAACATTTGACGAGCTTCTTGTATATGGGAAATATGAAGAAGCAATTCAAACCTATGACCAGATTGTCGCCTATTTAAATCATTATTCCTACGATATTGTCATTAGTTACTTATATTATTTAGCATTTAATATTTATAAGCGAATCAAAGAAATTGAATTGAATGGATCAACTACGTTCAATATCCAATATAGTACATTCGTTCGAATGATTAGTAAAATGGAAACCATTGGAGAAATCAACGCCGAGTTCCATGTGCTTATTCGTCAAATCGCCGAAAGTATGGTGGATTCCAAGGTAAACCGAAATCAGCAAATTGTAAGTAAAGTCATTGGCATCATAGAAGCCAACTACATGGATAAATCGTTATGTCAGGATAGTATTGCATTACTATTGAATCTATCCAAGTATCACTTGGGTAAAATATTTCGCAATGTTCATGGTAAAGCAATCGCTGAATGGTTGATGGATTATCGATTAGGTATTGCTGCAGAACTTATTACCAAACCCAATACCAACGTGGCTGAGATCTTGGATTTAATTGGTTGGGAGAATCAGAATTATTTCTACAAAATGTTTAAGACGAAGTATGGGGTTACAACGTCTGAATACAAATTGCGGAATACGACTAGTGAGAACAAGGTGTATGATAACGGATATTCATCATAAATAAGAGTAGGCCGCCGATAATAACAAATTGGCGGTTTTTTCGTTTATATCAAGAGAATTTGCTGATCGTTTTATAGAAATCACTTGTTTTTAATGTTTACATTGAAACATGAAATGCTATATGTTGKGGCAGGGAGGTGAATGTAAGGGCTTACATTAAAGGGACGCTAGTTGGATATGCAGAGGGATACCCAACATACAATCAAGGAGGAAATGATATGAAGAAAGTAAAAACAGGTTTAATAAGCATGTTAGTCAGTTCTCTTCTTATAACAAGCTTAGTTTCAATGGGGACATCTGATCAAGCTTATGCAAATGTGGGAAGTACAACACTGCCTGTCCAGAAATCAGGTAATTGGGATGATTTGAAAATCAATTGGACTACGCCTGCCAGCGGGACAGATTTTACCGGTGCGCCGGTCGGTAATGGTTACTTCGGAGCGAAAGTTTCRGGMGGTGTTGCGACTGAAATTCTKCAACTTAATGAYAAAACKTTTCATTCYGGCGAACCCTTCAATCATACGGATCCAAGTCGTAAAGTAGCTCTGGACGCTACAAGGAGTTTGCTTGCTCAAGCGGATACAGCCACATCTGTAACCTATCGCGAAGAGAAATTAAAGCAAGCCGATACGGCTGCCAAGGGGATGTGGGGATCGGTACAAATGTCCAACTTCCTGCCAATTGGCAAAATTGTGCTGGATGTGCCGAACACAGCAGGATATACGAATTACAATCGGGAGCTTCATCTGGATAAAGCTACTGTGACAACAAAGTATAAAGTAGGAAACACGACGTATACGCGTGAGGTATTTGCCAGCTACCCGGATCGCGTTATGGTTATCAGAATGACGAATGACGGCGGCCAGCCCATGAGTATGACGGCTAAGATGACGCTGCCGGCGGAAATGAACACGCACGGAACGGTAACTTCATCGGGTAATGAAATCCAAATGACAGGAACAGCCCCTTACAACGAGGACGCAAATACGTGGGCGAACGGGAGAGGCATGACG
>NZ_JBFTQB010000471.1:0-4871 GCF_056398785.1 Paenibacillus sp. 01T422
AGATAACCATTTGTCTACCTTAACTTTCGTCTTATCATCTAAACCGTTAAGATCTTTGAAATCTGCAGATGTTAACGCAGCGGCCGTACGAGGCCCTATATTTAATAGTATAATTGCGAGTAAAATACACATGCAGATTAACTGTGATCTTTTCCACATTTGATTACACATCCTCCCAGAACCATTTACCTTATATTACCATAACACTTGATTTCAGGATAACTTTCAATTCCTTACCCACGAAAAAACTCTGCACAATCCCGTTCACTCCTAAAAACTTCTACCAAAATTTATTGACACCTGGTATCTGAACTGATATATTGCTATAAAACATACTATTCCTATATGAATTAAAAAACGGAGGTCTTTTTCATGTCTATGAAACCATTGAAATCCCACAAGCCCTTGCAAATAGCACTCTTAACAGCTGTCCTCCTAGCCTCAGTAAGCCCGTTAAACCATGCCGCTGCAAGTGATTCAGCAGTCTCATACAAACAGTTTCTGAATGATAAGTATGCCATCACCTTGTCAGACTCCTTATCCAAAGGTGATTTCGTTATCGCAGTGAACAACATTTTGAAAGCGGAAGCGAAAGATCAGACCAATGTCTTTACAGATTTGCAAAAGGACAGCCCTTATTTCAAAGCAGCGCTTGCTTTGCACGAAAAAGGCATTCTATCCGAAGGGAAGTTGCAGGGGGATCAGCCGCTCACCCAGTTACAGGCCGCTTTCATAGCGTTAAAAGCCTCCGGTTTGCAAGAACTCGCCTATACTTATCCCAATGATAAGATCAAAGCCGCTCTAACTAAAGTACATATTGACTACGATCAAAACAATCAACTGACACTACAAGCCGCCCAGGAACTAGCTGCTGCTGTCGATACGGGGCTCGTTTCTTCCGATTTCCAAGCGGATGCTGCTGCTAGCCCAAGCTTTGCAAACGACCTGCTTGGTAAAATTCTTACTTTTAATGGCCAGTACAAGCATTATATTGGAACAACTTCCGATGACRATATTTTCCGTAAAATTAATGATGCCTGGCATACGGAGGATATCATTTCATCCACAGATTTGCGCGCTGTCTTCGATGAAGCTTTGAAAAAGAATCTCATTACCGGGTACAACTTGAAGGATTCTCGTTTCGATGCCAACTTTGATCCCAAGCAGTCTCTCACATACGGACACTCTGACATTAAGCATGCAATTCAGCTAATCGGGTTGCTGCGCAGCGAAAACATACAGGCGAAAGTACAATTGGAGCCCAAAACGTCAGCTTTCATCTATTTAAAAGAGTGGGGCGAGCCGATACAAACCGAGGATTATCAAGTCGTCCAGATTGAGAACGGAAATTTCATAGCCTACGCCAAGGAATACGACATTGAGTTCGAATTTGATAACGCTGAGCAAAAGAACAAATTCCAACAGATCGTTCTCCAATATGCTAAAAAGAACAGTGAAGACCAGAAAGGACTTATCTATTCTTCCTGGTGGCAGCCGCTCTACTATTCCTTATCTGAATTGAAAGACTACAAGGTGATTTCTAACAATAAAGTCAGCAAGGGCCATTATTACGCACAGTCCTTCTCCCTCAGCGATAAGTCTGACGAAGTTGTTGCGGGTCTAAAGAAAATCAATCCTAGCTTGAATGTCGACTCCTATAAATTCTGGGTGGACGAACCGTTCTACAATTATCTGCTAGGCGACTTTAAATAGAAAAAAACCAGTTGATCGGGATCCCGACCAACTGGTTTTTTTTATTGTATTGCTGCATTATCTGCGGCGAAGCTTTTTAAAGCTATTTAATTGCCGAATCCCATGCTAATTTGAATTCCGACACGCTAACATACCTATTTTCTCTGCTTGGTTGAACAGCCTTCATAGCTATCTCATAGAGCTCTTGTCCTGCCTCCCAAAGTTCAAATGAACGATCGCGCTCTCCTCCAAGCAAAGCAAACGCTATTGCTCCCATGTTAAATACATTTGTACAACCATCAATCTCAGCACCGAGTGTAAATTCTTCAGGGGACATAAATCGAGAGGAGCCCCATAATCTCCCCATCGTATTGACATAAGGTCTTTTTTGATAAAGATCGATATCGCATATTTTCGTCTCATTTTTGGAGAAATTGTAGAGCAAACTTCCGTCATAAAAATCAATGGCCACATAGTTATTTTTCTCGACAAATTCATGGAAACTAAAGATTTGTTCCAAAGAGGCCAACCTTTGTGCCACTGATAAATGTTTAAATCTGTAGAAGGGTGAATTTGGATCGTTATATTTCGCTGGAGGTGGAAAAGACCAATGCGGGTGAAGAGATTCTCCTTCAAACCACTCAAACACAGCCGCGTATCCTAAGCCGACTTCAAAATGATCAACGAGTTTAATGAGGGAGGGATGGCTTAATTCTATATAAAGTGGCATGGCAGTCTTCAAATTATTTATTGCTTCTTGCGGGTCACCGGAAAATGTGATGCACGTAGCACCGGCAAATTTGATGAACAGTTTTTCGCCATTTTTCTCTACGCCAAAGCTTATATTGCCGGAATCCTGCTCAGCAAACACCTCAAATACACGACCTAAACTCGTGAGCCAGCTGAAGTCGTGTTCCTCTTTTAGTTTGAACATGACATCGTCAATTTGGATATCGATCATTTCATTCCTCCTTGAAAAGCATTGTGCTTTTATAATTAATTAACTTCATAAACTGTTCTAGCGGTAAGATCATCTGAATGAATCTGATGAATCTCTTCAGAATTAGAGGCTATCATTACTTCAACTTTAATTGTATATTTCCCTGGTGGTACTATATTGCCTTTATTATCTTTTAAGTTCCATTGCTCATTAAAAACAAGCTTACTATCCTTCTTCATAGTCGTTACAATGAGTGCCTGGGTAAATGCCTTATTAATAGACCATCTGTAAATCTCTTCATTCTGCGCATTGTAAATAAAAATATCATACTTTTGTCCCGACCCATATGAAATATGTTGTTCTTTACCCGAAACATTCTGAAGAGAAAAATCAAAATTTATTTTCCCCTCCTTATTTAATACCTCTAGTGATGTTTTGAAAAACCCTGCAACTGATTTGGATTGTTCTTCTTTCTTTTTTTTCAAGTCAATTTCAACTTCCGGGACGAGTTTTACTGCTAATTCAACTGGCACTTGTTCCAAGCTTTCATGAGGTTTACTTACATTACTTGCGCTAGTAGAACAACCTAAAATTAATATACTCAAAATGATTCTCCATAAAATTTCTGCAACTCCCATTATCTTTCACCCCCATAGGCTTAGACGAAAGAAAATAGAAAAATGTTCCAGTCCCTTTATATTTTGATCAGTACTTACTGTAAAACTAATATTAAGAACGGTACCAACGATTGTAAAAATCAAACTGTTTGCAAGCGATCTCATAATCGGCGTTTCCTTAAACAAGGCTTCATAACCGCTGAACTCCAAATTCACTGGCCAGAAGCCGGCCGTCCAATAGTGCGGCGACATGAGCTGAAATCTTCCATCATGCGAGCCGTGCGGGAATGCGGCTCCGATCCGCTACCTTGTGCTTATCACCTTGCTGATCCCCGCAATCCATGCTTCTTGTATCCATTGCTCTGTTGTCTTCATACTTTCACTCCCATCCGTTGTGCTCCTAGCATAAACAGAACAAGGCATGCGGCTCAATATACATACTTTTGCTGGATTAACAGGTGAATGAAATTAGACGGGTTCGTGCTCTTGGGCGAATAATGCAACTGTTATTAATTTGTTTTCGACATCATTTGTGGCTATCGCCCGGGGTTTGATGGTGTTGAGTGTTTGGGGGTTTGGGGGTTTGGGGGTTTGGGGGTTTGGGGTAGGTGGAATAGGTGGGGTAAGTGGGCTAGGTGGGTTGGCCGAGCTTTGAGATGTGTTCGTTGGACGAAATCCAACGAACATAGTGATTTGAAGGCGCGATTAGCGATTCTATTGGATGAAATCCAATGAGATCAGCTAATCAGGGTGCTACAGCGCCGAATATTGCAGTTACATTGGATTTCGTCCAATGTAAGGAGCAATTTAGGCGCGTTATTGGCGTTTTCGTTGGATTTCGTCCAACGAAAACGCCCATTAAGCCGCACCCAGCGCCTTAACTCGCTGCTTCTCCCCCCTAACATGTACGAGTCGCTCCACAGAACCGATATCCCTTCTACTTCCATTGAAAAAGAAAAACCGCCAGGATAACTTACTCCTGACGGTCTATTGCTTATGCATCCACTTTCACTTGAAAACTGTGGGAGAATGGTGGTAACCCTTGATCCTATCTGTTGAAGGAACTGGAGTCCGCTATTCGAAGGAAAATGAGCTTTTTCCTCTCTCAGGCGGAACTACAGGACTCTATTTAGCCTACATGGCCGTTTTCAAGCCAGAAATTGGCTGCATAGCGGAACGTAGTTCCCCTACACCTCTCAATTACGGATTTTCAGTGAAATAGCGGACTGTAGTTCCTCCCTCAAGACATCCTCCAGAATCACACGAAGCAGCACCTATTCCTCAAATATATGTGTCAACAACGCTCCAAGCTCTTGCACCGCTTGCTCCTCTTGCTCTCCATCCACTTCCAATGTCACTTCATCATTCTGCTGAATGCCAAGTGTCAGCATGCTAAGCGAGCTTTTGCCGTTAACCTTCTTCTCCCCTTTTATGACGCTTACTTTGCAGGGAAACGTGCCCACCTTTTGAACGAATACTTTGGTCGGACGAGCATGAAAGCCAGATGGATTCAAGACCGTAAAAGTTTGAGATATCATGTTAGATCACTCCTTGTCTTCTGTTCTACAAACTGTTTGATTTGGGCTTGGCTGCTCATCGCTAGGATCTGCCCTGTATAACCG